>QHXA01000246.1:0-2599 GCA_003222755.1 Acidobacteriota bacterium | reverse complement strand
GGACGCTTCATCCTCTACCGCGGCATCGACCCGAATAGCGGCTACGATCTATGGGTCTTACCGCTTTCCGGGGACCGCAAACCATTTCCTGTGGCAAAAACGCCCTTCGAGGAACGCGACGGACAGTTCTCGCCGGATGGACGGTGGGTCGCATACCGATCCAACGAGTCGGGACGATTTGAAGTCTATGTGCTGCCGTTTCCGGGTCCGGGCGGCAAGGTGCAGGTTTCCACAAACGGCGGTACGCAGCCCCGCTGGCGCCACGATGGCAAAGAATTGTTTTACATCGCTCCGGATAGCAAACTCATGGCGGCGCCCATCGCCGTCTCTCCGGACGGAAAAACAATAAAGGCCGGTGCTCCCGTTCCGCTCTTTTCCACGCGGATTGCCGGCGGTCCAACACCGGGGAGCAATAATCAGCAGTACGCCGTCGCCTCCGACGGCCGGTTCCTGATCAACGTCACAACCGAAGACGCCACCGCTTCTCCCATCACGCTCATCTTGAATTGGAAACTCAAACCATGACTATCACTGTCGGCACCAAGCTTGGCGCATTCGAGATCGTGAGCCTTCTCGGTGAAGGCGGAATGGGACAGGTCTATCGTGCGCGAGGAGGATAGGAAAAATAAATTGGCGTGGGATCGGTGGAAGGGCGATGCCGGCGAGCACGGTCGCGTGACACTAAGGGGGAACATTTTTAGCCAACCGCCGCGGCAATCAACATTTCGTCCCCACTTCCACATGGTTCGCCGCGGCGCTCGGCTAAAAATGTTCCCCCAAATGTGGAGCTCCACATTTCTCCACGAATCGCGGGACTGGACGGTCACGCTCCTGTTGCGCGGCAAGGAAAGTTTCTAGTTGCTCGGCGACGACCTGATAGAGGATCGTCGTTTCCGGATGACGTGGAGCGTATTGAAAGGCAGCATCTAGCATGCGCCTGCGCGTGAGGCAGGCGTCAGGCCAACCGAGTCGATGCTTCTAAGGGATTTAGCGGTCAGCCGCGGTGAAAGTCAGAACTTTACGCGACAAATCCAGTCATCTTTTCCGCTTCTTTGTCGATTTTCACAGGCTCTTGTGCGCTTCGCGCCGCGGGTAGCCTCGGGGTTTTCAGCAACAACAACCAGCACCCGATCGCGTCGCGCGGTAACGATTGAAAAAGGAAAGTGTATTGGGCGTCCCTTCGGTGGTTCGACCCCGCTTGGCTTCGCGACGACTACACGCCGTCCGGATTCAAACGTTACGAAGTAACGCACCGCGCCGCACCGGGACACATTTGGCTTGAAGCTCAGCAGCGCAGAGAGAGCGGCCCTGATCGCTTTTTTGAAGATGCTGTGAGTTTCCGCCTTATCACCGAGAATAAAGTATGAGGTTGCAAACGGGCAATGAGCCAGGCGCGAGCCACTTTCCAGTCACGCTTACCGGTGACAAGACTGATGGCCCGAATGCTTAGAGTTTCACGATAATCGCATGCCCACATCACGGGAGGAGCGCGTCCCAGTACCATTCTGGATCTTCAGTCCGTCAGCTTCGGCGGCAGCGCGAGCGCTTTTGATGACGCAGCCTCCCCTCCTTGCGGTGATGCCGGTGATGCAAGGAGGGGAGTGTTTCTTGATTCAAGACGGTCCCAATCTTTCCGTTACACGTCACTAGAAACTCAGTCTCAGCGATCCCTGGAACCTCCGGCTTCCGGTCTTGTTCACGATCTGGCCGAAAGCTGTGTTGCCGGTTCCGTTGATATTCACATTCGGTGTAGCCGGCAAGGGATGGTTCATCACGTTGAATGTATCGATGCGGAGCTGCACGATCTTCGATTCCGTGACATGGAACGATTTGCTGAGGTTTCCGTCGATACGCGGCAGGATCGGCCCGTGCATCACGAACTGGCCGAGGGTGCCGCGCTTCCCGGGCAGAGGATTCTGCAACAGGATCTGTCCAGTGTTTGCATCAGCTACTGCTTGAAGCGTGCACAACGGCGCGAGAGTCGACGGAAGCGCTGAGCACTGCGGATCTCGGACGATCTTGTACTTCGTGAGATCGAAGTAGCTGCCATTGGTCTGGCCTGTGGAAGTCGTCACGGTTCCCCATCGCACTCCGGCCGATTTCAAGTCGAACGGTCCGACGATATCCGGCACGCCATTCGCATAAAGCATGCTCTGAGCGGCGATGCTCAGCGGAGTGCCGCTGCTGACATCCGCCACCCAGCCCACCTGCCAGCCTTCGATCGCGCGCGCGAACACGCCCGACGATTTGCCAAACAACAGCTTGCCTGGGCCGATCGGCAGCGCGAACGATCCGTTCGCGCGCAGGTCATGCGTCCGGTCGCCCGTCACCAGCGTGTAATCGCCGCGCCGATTCACGGGATCCGTGAAGCCCGGGCCCGTGGCGTAGCCGACGAAACCGAGGTTCTTGGCCCACGTATATGTCAGCTGCCCGCTCAGGCCGTGAGTCGGGCGCATTGTGGCCTGCGCCTGCAGGGAATGGTAATTGTTGCTGCTGATGTTGGTGATCATGCTGGCGCTCAGGAATTGGGGATTCGCCACGATGAAGTTTTCCGGATAACCGTTCGATCGCAGCACCTGCCCATTCACACCAGGCGCAA
>QHXA01000245.1 GCA_003222755.1 Acidobacteriota bacterium | reverse complement strand
GTGACAGATCCGCCGCAATCGCTGTTCGAGATCCCACCACTCCTGTCACGCGTTGCGACCGGTTCATTTCGGTACGCCGTGACAAGCGATGGCCAGCGGTTCCTTGTGCTGCTTGGGCCCAACGAACCGCCGCAGCCACTGACGGTAATCACCAACTGGCAAGCGGCAGTCAAACGATGATGACTCCCTCTTGGTAAGGATTACTCGTGCGAACCTGAGCTTCGTCGAGTCGTTACACGCGTGGGCCGGCGCGATTATAATGCTGGTGGAGGTAAGGGGCCATGACAAAACAAACTGAATCGCCGCCACTGCCGCTTCATGAAAGCGACGAGACGGCATGGCTGGAATTAACAGCCGGTCTCATTGCCCAAGGACGCTTTGACGAAATTGATCAGGCAGCCCTTGCCGAATACCTCACGGATATGGCGAAAAGAGACAGACGGGAAGTGGCGAGCCGACTTACTCTCTTGTTGGCGCATTTGCTCAAGTGGCAGCATCAGCCTGAACACCGTTCGAATTTATGGCGAGCAACCTTTCTTTCGCAGCAGCATGAACTCGAAGACTGGCTCGACAGCGCGACGCTGCGCAAACATGCAGAGGAAATCCTGGCGAACTCATACGGCAGGGCGGTTCAACAAGCAACCGCGGAAACCGGACTCTCAGTAGACAATTTTCCGGAGGCTTGTCCGTACTCGATTGAGTGGCTGCTCTCCAATAATCTTCCAGAATAGGTTTCTCACTTTTGAAAACCGGCGATTGCCGTTCTGCAATGGGGTCCCTCGTACAGCGCGGCATGAGATTAAGGCCGCCAATAATTGCTCGGTTGTTCTAGTTGCAGAATGAGCCCTCTCATCAGGAGCAACTTAGAGACCCATCCTGCTAACGATTCCTTTAAAATAGCGATCTCGAAAGGCGAATTCAGAAATTGAACAACACAAACTTACGGCATCGTATGAGTGGCCCCGGATTGGGCTGGTACCTCAAATTGTTTTCAGTGGTGATGGTGTTTGCAATCTCCGTTGCCCACGCCTGGGCGCCGCCGGCTCTGGAATTCCGCAGCATTGATGGAACCGGCAACAATATCGCGCATCCGAATTGGGGCGCTGCCGGTTCCCGCCTTATTCGCGGGTCCAGTGGTTCCCATTACGGCGACGGCATCAGCTCAATGGGAGGCGCAACCAGGCCAAGCCCCCGCGACGTCAGCAACGCGCTGTTTGATCAGCGGGTACCCGTTTTCAGCACAGTCGGACATAGCGACTACATCTGGACGTGGGGCCAATTTCTCGATCACGATTTGGGACTCACACCCGGCGCCGGAACCGAGCTTTTACCAATCCCCGTGCCTCACGGTGATCGGTTCTTTGTAAATGTTCCATCCATCGCGTTCAGCCGCTCGCTGTTTGATACGGCAACAGGCACGACTACTCCGCGCGAACAGATGAATCTGATTACGTCCTACATCGATGGCAGCAACGTGTACGGCTCGGATGAGCAGCGAGCGAGCTGGCTCAGAACTCACATCGGCGGGCGACTGAAGGTCACCGCCACGACGGAAGGTGATCTGCTTCCTTACAACGATGGCGCGATGCCCAATGCCGGCACACCCGAGAAGCCTAATCTTTCCCCCGCTCTGTTCGTTGCCGGCGATGTCCGCGCAAATGAGCAGCCCACGCTTGCCGCCATACATACGTTGTTCGTGCGAGAACACAATTACCAGGCGGATCGCATCGCGCGCGAGAACAAGAATCTGCGAGACGAGGAGATCTATCAGCGAGCGAAATCGTCATCGCTGAAATCCAGCGAATAACGTATGAAGAGTTTATTCCCGCCCTCCTTGGAACCGGATCCGGCGGGCTTCCTGCCGACACTGGTTACAACCCCTCAGTCAATGCCGCCGTCGCACAGGTGTTTTCAACAGCCGCTTACAGGCTGGGACATACTCTGCTCAGCCCAGTGATTCAACATATCGATGCGGACGGAACGTTTCTCCCGCCACTCTCGCTTCGCGACATTTTCTTCGCTCCAACACCGCCGATCCTGGCCCGCGAAGGAATCGAGCCGATCCTTCGAGGTCTCGCCGCGCAGAAAGCTCAAGATCTCGATCACCACGTCATCGATGATGTGCGGAATTTTCTTTTTGGCAATGAAGGACCCGCACTCGATTTGATTTCACTGAACCTGCAGCGGGGGCGGGACCACGGCTTGCCGGACTTCAACACGGTTCGCGCAGAATTGGGATTGCCCCGCAAGACCAGTTTTTCGCAGATCACTTCGAGTCCGCAGGCTCAGCTCATGGCGAGTCTCTACGGAAACGTAAACAATATCGATCTCTTTGCAGGCCTGCTTCTCGAGGATGACATGCCAGGTATGATTGTGGGCGAAACGCTTCGCGCGATCCTTGTCGATCAGTTCGTACGAAGCCGAGCGGGAGACCGCTTCTTTTATACCCGATATCTTTCGGGCGCTGAGCTTGATCAGGTGCGCAACACGCGCTTATCTGACATCATCAAACGAAATACGGGCGTCACCGATATCCAGGACAATGTCTTCTTTGTCCGATCTGTAGGGGCGGTCCGCGAAGCGCAAGCGCGACAGCGCGCAGCAGTAAGCGATGACCGCCCAGGATTTCCCAATTGAGACATCGAGCGCGGATTTACGGAACAACAGCGGCGCGACCTCGTTCAGATACCGCCGCCACACCAGCCATGTGTGCGCACCTTCATTGGTTTTGAACGTGTGCTTGATTCCGAGGTCAGTGAGCTGTTTGTCGAAATCGCGAATGGAATTGAAGAGCGTATCTTCGGTGCCACTGCCGATCCAGAGCAGTTTGAGTTGCTCATGGCCTTCGGTGCCGCGATCCGAAACGTCACGCGGTGATCGGGTAGGACTTCTGGAGAGCGAAGCGCGGGCGCACCCCGCTGCGCGAACGCGCCAGCCGTCGCCAGCAGTACGATTGATAATCGCGCGATGGATGTTTTCCTCATGCCGCCTCCTGTTTGGCAATGGTAATATCGTCGCACTCTATGACACAAACAATCAGTCGGCGAAGCTTTTTGGCGAGTTCGGTTCTGTTTGGAGCGCATGCGGCCATGGCTCAGCAGCCGCCGACATCGGCGGGTTTAGCGGATCCGGCGCTAATTCAAGATCTGGTGGCCGCCTATCGCATACTCGCACAGCAGGGAGTACTCGATGGATTTGGTCATGTCAGCGCGCGACACAATCGGGCAGCCAATCGATTCATCATGTCTCGATCGCTCGCGCCAGAGCTGGTGACAGCGGCGGATCTCATCGAATTTGATCTCGACGGCAACGCGGTCGATGCGAAGGGGCGAGCGCTCTATTCGGAACGTTTTATTCATGCGGAAATCTATCGCGCCCGATCCGACGTGCGGGCTGTGGTTCACAACCACGCGCCGTCAGTGATTCCGTTTGGCGTCACGAACGTCCCGCTGCGGCCGATGTATCACATGGCTTCTTTCATCGGCAGTGGAGTGCCGGTCTTTGATATCCGGAAATTGTTCGGCATGACCGACATGCTGGTCAGCGATTCTGCGAAAGCCCGCACGCTCGCCCAGACGCTGGGAGATAAGACATGTGTGCTGATGCGTGGGCACGGTGTGGCGGTCGTCGGCCCGAACATTCCATACGCGGTCGGACGTAGCATTTACCTCGATCTGAACGCGAAAATTCAGGCACAGGCGATGGCTCTCAGTGGAAACGTCACCTACCTCGATCCGCAAGAGGCGCAGAAGATAATGGATGCTGGGGAGAATCGGGGATATGAACGGCCGTGGGAACTATGGAAAGCGAAAGCGATGGCTAAATGAGCATTCGTTGATAACGTTGCTGTAAAATGCACGCCATGAAGAAAAAATATATCCGCAAAAGCATGTCCCGAAGGCAATGGTTCTACGCGGCCGCAGGCGCGGCCGCGGCGCCGGCCATGCGTCCCGTCGCTCGTCAAACTTCAAAGCTCCGCCTGACGATGGCGTGTTGGGATTATGACCGCACCCGAGCTTTAAGGGAAAATCGCGTCGCGTTCGACGGCATCGAGCTGACCTACCTCCCTCTCGTTGTCGAGGAAACGTTCGTGCGTATGCTGCGGTAGCACGAATTTGATGTCGCGGAATGGTCGCTGTCATCGTACACGTTGTCTTTGTTTGCGGAAACACTCGAGTTCATCGCGATTCCGATTTTTCCTTCACGCATGTTCCGCCACAACGGAATCTTCATCAACGCAAACAAAGGAATTCGTGAACCGAAGGATTTGATAGGCAAGCGCATCGGGACTCCCGAATACCAACTCACGGCGCCGGTGTGGCAGCGCGGGATCTTGAGCGATGAGTACAAGGTGCCGATCACAAGCGTCACGCATCTTCAGGGCGGACTCGAAGAAGCCGGCCGCGAGGAAAAGATCAATTTGAATCTGCCGCCGAATATCAAACTGGAGCCGATCCCGGCGGGAAAGACGCTTTCACAAATGCTCGAAGCAGGCGAGATCGATGCGCTTGTGTCCCCTCGTTCACCGTCAAGCTTCAAGCCTGGGGGTAAAGTCCGGCGCTTGTTCGAAGACTACGCGTCGGTGGAGCGTGATTACTACGAGCGCACGAAGATTTTCCCGATCATGCACGTTGTCGCGATCCGGCGAGACGTTTATGAAAAAAATCCGTGGGTCGCTCAATCGCTGTACAAAGGCCTGGCCGAATCTCAAAAGATTACATACGAAGATTTGCATGAAACGGCTGCGCTAAAGGTGATGCTGCCGTGGCTGATCAAACATGTAGAGGAAACGGAAGCCACGATGGGCAAGGATTTCTGGCCGTACGGTCTGGAGCCCAATGTGAAAACGCTCAGCACGTTTCTCCGCTATTCGTATGAGCAGGGACTCGCCAAGCGTATCCTGCAGCCCAAAGAACTCTTCGCGCCCGAGTCGCTCGAGTCGTTCAAGATTTAAGTGTTCTGCTCCTGGTAAGATTGATGCGCACTACACGCGCTTTAATCACTCGGAGAACTTATCTTTATGAAATCGACCGTAAAGAGCGGTTTGTGGCTAGCCGCTACCCTCATGCTGGCCACAATCGCGCTCGCCGCGGGCCAGAATGACGGCGCGCCAAAAGCCGAAAAGATCTTCAACACCAGTTGCATGGCCTGCCATGACCTTCGGAAAATTCAGACTCAGGCTCTCGATGCCGCAGGGTGGACGAAAATCGTCGATTCGATGATCGAAAAGGGCGCGAAGGTGGAAAAGGACGATGTTCCACTGCTGGTCCGCTATCTCGAAGACAACTTCGGCCCACTGCCTGACGGCAACGGCAAAGAGATCGTCCTGAACAAGTGCACCGTTTGCCACGATTTGAAGCGCATCCGGCAGCATCTCGCGACGCCGGAAGAATGGGCGGATACCCTCGGTGCGATGGAAAACGAGGGGCTGATGCTCTCGGATGAAGAGTTCGCGACCGTCTTGAGATATTTGGCGAGAAATTTCCGACAGTAATGGCCAGCTCAATCACAACAAATATATAGGAGGATCTGATGCGAATTATCGCAGCTTTAAGTTTGGTGGCATTGCTTACGGTAACCATTGTCGCGCAGCGCGGCGGGGGACAGAATCAGCCGGCTGCTTCGATCACCGATACAAAAATCGTTACTGCCGCTGAGGTGGCTGCTCTTGTCGCCGCAACGCCAAAGGACCGGAATGGGAATGCCAATCTCATCCGGCTCGCTCCATACAACATCAACATGGAGCACCGCATCATGAGCCAGGCGGCGTCCGTT
>QHXA01000244.1 GCA_003222755.1 Acidobacteriota bacterium | reverse complement strand
CCAAATTGAGGATTCGGCTGCCGCGCGCGTTCAGCCGTCAGCCTTCAGCGATCAGCTTGGCTTTCAGCATTCAGCTTCTCGTTGGGTCCATCCACAGTCCCGTGATATTAGAGTTGGTGCTGCCGACTGGCGCCAAATATGAGCGCCCTCTATATCGCTTCACGCGATCATTTTCGGCACTTTCGCTCAGCGAGCGAAATCGAGTCCGGCGCAGGCCGACCGGACGCGGCGGGCGCAACACACCGCCAACGGTCTTTGGACCGGAGCAACACAGAGCACAAAGGCACACAGGCGCGCGATGTC
>QHXA01000243.1:4655-5125 GCA_003222755.1 Acidobacteriota bacterium | reverse complement strand
CAGATCCGAGCGAGTCACGTTCGCCGTGCCGGTCGATGGTATTAGCGTGCCGGTCTCCGCCTTCGCTTCAAAATCAAATCTCGCGGCATTGATCCAATCCGGTCCTCCGACAAGCTGAAAGTCCAAGAGGCGGTAGCAGGAAGCGATAAGCGATTTGACAGTAACATTGGTGGCTCTGAAATAGCCTCTGTCAGAATCAATGGATGTTTGTGAACTGCCGGAGCCGGAGTTATTCGGTTTGATGGATGCGACTTCAAACCTGGGCTTCTGCGCTCGCGCATGCGATGTCGCGGGCATCACGGCCATTCCCACTAACAGCGTGACGGCAAACCCTCTCATACATTTCTCCCTGGAGACAATGATAAGAGTTTGACTCCGAACTGCGCGTGCGGGAAAGTGAAAATATCCCGCGTGCCGCTTACACAATCAACGCGAGGCACTAAGCAGCCAAAGCTCGGCTAGGGCAAATA
>QHXA01000243.1:0-4609 GCA_003222755.1 Acidobacteriota bacterium | reverse complement strand
CAAAAAATAACGAGCAATTCGGGAAAGTCCAGTCTCATATGCGAATCGTACTGCTGATGTTTATTGGAAGTTAACGCATTCGCGGTCCTTTGAAACTCGGTCCTCGAGTGCGAAGATTGCCAGCATGACAGGCACCAGCAGGGGGCACATATGACTTCCACAAAGAAAACACTCTTGTTCTGGACCTTGATCCTTATGTTGATCTCCATGACGGGCGTCCTTCTGTATCAAGTCGTGCATCGTTTGTAGCCTCGGTGATGGAGAATGGGACGATACCGCGCTCATTTTCAAGTACGAGAAGAAATGAAAGCTTTCCCGCTATCGAGGACGAATCGCGATGAGCGCCAATAAGGAATTTGCACAACAGAAGAATTTGAAGCGAAATTGGCGATTCTTAATCGCCTGTGTCGTTGTGATAGGTGTCGTACTCTACTTCTGGCTCAGATCGTAGATGCCCATTATTTTTATTGCGATTGGCTGGTAGTGGGGCAAGACAAAAGGACGAGCGATTTCCAATTGGTATTACCGTGGGAGATCCTGAGCAGCAGGTGTTATCCGTTCTTGGACGGCCGCGTTTTCACCACGCAACGGGAAGTTGGTACGCTCGCTATGACCTTTTGCGAAGAAGACTGGAGATCGAGATTAAGAGTGGTCCGGGTAGTGCGTGATGAGGAGTAGCAACGCCGCTAATGCGATGAACGCCGTGGTGAAAACCAGTAACGCTCGGTTCAGACCTTCTCTGCGAGCGGCGGTGATCTCACTGCCGATGAATCGTCCAGCAGAAGCACTCAAGCCCTGCCCTCGGCGGTAAGGCGCAAAAAACACCCATCCTCGGTTTAGGTACACAGGAGCGATCGCTTCAAAGGCTTCACTGCTGAGCATGCCTGGTGCGCTGCCGTGGTTGTACAACACTGCTGGAAACGGTGGCACTCCCTGCCGGCTTATAGAGCAGACCATGGAGTGTTATGCCTTCGCTTTGAAAAGTCACGGTTTCGGGATCAATGCGGCCCGAAGAAAATGCGGGAAAGGATAAGACCAGGAGGGCTAAGCCAGTGACGCGGACGAGTGATTTCATTTGTCGCATTCTACGCGTCTCGTGGTATTTCGTCACAGGGCATCGCCGAGTGCACTGGCGGTGAGGATGCAGGCAAATAAGACGGCAAGCACGATCAGTTGTTTCCTAGTGTGTCCTCGTGTACATCCACGATAGAACTGCTGATGACGGCAATCCAACCTTCGTACATTGCTCACCCGGCGTGTTGCGGCTGGATCATGTTTCTGCTTACCATATCGATTGGTCGATTGATTGAAAGGATTGTGATCGCCACGCGATGATGCGCAGCGAATAACGAGATATGCCAACACGCGAAGAATTGCACAAGCTCATCGACACAATGCCCGAAGGCGCGATCGAGGCCGCACACCGGATGTTGTCCAACTTACAAGTGTGGCCACCGGCTCCGCCACCTGGTGTTGAAGAAATGCGGAAAGATATGCGCAAGAGGATGGAAGAGCGGCGGCTGGAAGTCATGCAGCGCCAGAAACCTGGCACGGTGGGCGGTTCGGCGGCACTAGCCACTATGACCCGGCAAAAGGAGCAGGAGCTTCCAGCTTCCAATACTGGGAAAAGGATACCTACATCCAGGAAACGCACCGCCGTCATCTAGGTCACGAGCTGACGGTGAGCGAGCGCATTCGCGTTGACGGGCAGCGCCTTATCTACAAACATGAGATCACGGGGCCGGGTGAGAAGCGCGATGAGCGCGAGATTGTTTTTGACCTCTGATACCTGGTGCTTCAGGAGCGCGATGCAGTTTAATCTTCAGGCCACATTGCAACGTCGCCTTGTTGAGGTGCGGCCGCTCCGCACCGCATCGGTGTACCGGCCGACTTGCGGCCCGTCTTGCGCACAACAAATCCGATCGAATCCGCCTTTTCTATGTCCGAACTATTTGTCCAAACGTGAAGCGTTGGCGTGATGGCAGTCAGCGCGAACGTTGGATTGCGTCTGCTCTCATTTTCCCAGAGCAAAAGTTCCGTCGGATTGTTGGCTGTCCGGCGATGCCGAAGCTTGTCAGCATCTAAGTAATTAGGAGAGCCACCGAATTTCAACAAGGAATCGGACATCCTCGACGTCGCTCCGCTCCACGCAAATCGTGACTCCGCTCGCTCCCCGTATGCAACAGTCCCGCGTGTCTGCCCAACGCCGGGCATGAGCCGCGGCGCGTTTTCCGCGCCGTCGGCTGCATGCCCTTGTTCGGCGGTTGATCAGAGCAACGCCAAAAAGGAACCTTGTTCACTTTGTGCAAACTCGACCAGATCATCTCGGTGCTCGCGAAGTATTGATTCGATATTCGCCGTTGAACAGTTGCCGGGTCGAATCCAAACGACTTTTGGCGGATAACCATAGAGAAAGCTTCGTTGGTGAAAGTCGGAGTCCTTCGAAACGATGACCAACCCGTTTCGCTTCGCATACTCCCAAACGGGACCATCCGGCGCTTTCTCCAATCCAATGTGACGGACGTGAGCCGATCCGGGAAACTCCGCAGCGAACGACTTCACCAAACGATGACTGAGGTTCTGATCAAACAGGAGCTTCACGCGAGTGGAATTGAAACCAGCTTACGCTCTCGGTCCGCGGCAAATTCGAGGCATGCCCGAATGTCTTCCGTCGTCAATTCGGGGAAGTCCTCGATGATTTGCTCTTGGGTCATTCCAGAGGCCAGATATTCAAGCACGTCGTAAACAGTGATCCGCATTCCACGTATACAAGGTTTTCCACCCCGCTTATCGGGCTCAATCGTGATGATGTCGTGATAACTCATTGGGCCAAATGTACAGGTTCTCGCCTTTGGGAACAAGGAACCAAGTCGTCCGCCGAACGGCCTGCGGTTGAGCGGCCGCGCTTTTTCAGCGGTCCGCTCCAACTGCGTGCTAGCCAGCCGATCGGTGAGCGCACCATCGCAGCGCAGTGTGTCAGAAAAGCCAACGTGGGACCCGCGTTCTATATTGCAACCAAGCCTCCCCGTACGTTCTTGCGAGCCATGGCTCTTCGGCAAAAACGACGCGCAGATGAAATGCCAGCATCACCACGAAAGCATAGATCCACAAGGGTGGTGAGCGGAAGGCACTGGCCCAACCGCACAGGATCAAAATCACGGCGACATACATGGGATTGCGTGAGAAGCGATATAAGCCAATCATCACAAGATTCCGTGGAGGAGCCCACGGTGCCACCGTACCCTTGCCTGCAACATAGAAGTCCCGCACGCACCACAGCAGCAAAACCGAGCCGATGGTTATGGGAACCAATCCGATCGCCCACCAGGAGTGATCGTCGACATCTGGACGAATCACCAGCAATGGAACAAGAAAGGCGACGGTTCCCGGAAGCACAAGGAAAGCAAGAACTGCACGCGAAAACATAGCGTTGATTTGCACCGTGGTGAGGAACCACGCTGTCTGGCTAACGGCTTAACGTTCAGCCGCATGCCGCGCGAGCATTGTTCCGAATTGGAAAGGCCGTCACGCGCGGATTGGCGGCTGCAACGTTTTGTTGGGCGGCCTCATTTTGACGGAACCTTACTTGCTACCAACTTATGAAACTCTGTCCAGTCAGTATCACTATCGAAGTAACGACGGGGAAAATAGTAAACCTGGTTTGGTCCCTGATACACGAGGATCATTGACTGAGACACCCGATGCTTCATAAACAGGTCCCACGGAATGCGCGAGGACAAGAGTCCCTCAACATTCCAATTGATCGCCTCTTCCGAAATCGTGCCACTGACCGGCTTCTGGAGGAGTTTATTGTTGCGTCAGTACCGTCGGACTAGAAGCGGATGAATCGGCCATCCGCCGGTAATGAATAAAAGGATCCAGAGCCAATTGAAGATGGAAGCCAGTGGCTGTTCAGTAAACTGCTCCCAAGAGAAGCTGGTCACAGTTATCAAACCGTACAGGATGCCGAAAAAACGCACAACGAGTCGCAGCTTACGCATCGCAAGCGCATTTACGTTTGCATACTCGACCTCCGTCAGTTGTCCTCGAAACAGGATTTCGTTCATCAATCTAGTCCGCCCAACGGCCTGCCGCTCAGCCGCCTTTTTCAGCGGTCGGCTGCAGCGGCTTGTTGGGCAGCCCGCGATGGACCGCCTGCATCATTGCACCAATTGAGTCACGCGCAAACTTTCTTTGAAGCATACGACTCATCGGTCGTACGACCCTTGCCTGCCATTTCTTTGGTCTCGAAAAAGCGAGGATGTTGTAGCGAACCGAATCATCCTCTGGCAACCACTCAACCAAGAATCTTTCTTCACCTTGCTCAGCATGGTCTTCGAGAGTTCCGTATGCAAAACCAAACCTGCGGTCTTCCTCAATCACGTATACAACGCGGCAAGCATTCAGAGACCAAAAACCAAAATGGTGCACCAGAACCGCCACAGTCGCGCCAACGTCAATTTGCACGTTGGGCGGGAACAGTTCAACCCATCCGAGTTTGAACATTTGCCACGCGCGGAGTGATGCGGTTGCCTCGTAAAATGTTTGACCGCCTTTTCCCAGCCGTTCGCGATTCTGATCGATGTTGTAACCGCGCGGTAATGTTCCA
>QHXA01000242.1 GCA_003222755.1 Acidobacteriota bacterium | reverse complement strand
TTGGTGCCGCCCCCCTTTTTATTAAGAGTATCGTAAGTGAACGTGTCTTGCATGCTCACAGAAACCCCCCAGTTCTAAAACGATGTCACAAACGACGATCCGGCGCGTCGGCCGTGCGTTGGAGAAACAGTAGTGTATTTCTCGCCTTGCACTTGCCGACATGCGTCACGACAATAGAGGTTCATACTCGACCTCGGTTTCCTGCGCGAGCTTGGCGAGGTCTGCAGGTTGATCAAATTCCGGTTCATCGCGGGCTTGCAGGAAAGCCTGTTCGATAACCCGAAATTCCAGTTCGTTGCCTATCGATGACTTCCTAATTGGGTTTGATTTCGAGGCTCATATTTTGATCCTGACTTACCTTAGTTTGAGCCAGTAAGTCAAAGGCAAACTGATCGAAACTGCGTGTGCCGAGTGTGTCCGACTCGTGGGTCTCGTTGCGGAGGGAAGCGCGGTTTAGTCCAACCGAGATTTTGGCGCAGGTGCTCCATTGCGTCAGTGAGGGGCACATAGCCAGGTGTGCGAAGTACACCCAGTCTTGGTCAGAAAACGTACTTCAGCGCGAATTGTAGAATTCTTGGATCATAGGCCGCCAGAAACCGGCCGAAGTTCGCATTGTTGATCGCATTCAAGCCCGGACTCGTTGGATCCAAATTGACGTGGTTCGCCAGATTGAAAGCTTCAGCTCTGAATTGCACGCTCTGCCGTTCGCGTATCGGGAAGTTTCGCGTCAGGCCCATATCGATTTGAACGAGTCCTGGCCCGAGGATGTTGTTCGCACCGAGAGGTGAGTATGTACCGAGGTCTGGCTGGCGAAATGCGGCGGGGTTCAGGTAATGATCGATGCCCTTGTTGGGCAAGTACGGATTCGCAAGCAGTTGAACTGCTCTTTGATTCCCCGTTCCCGACAATGCCTGATCGAAGCCGCTGACGACCGACAGATAAGGGCCGGTCCGAAGTCTGACGATCCCCGTGGCTTGCCATCCACCGGCCAGCATGCGCAATACATGATCGGCAAATTGTGGCGTCTGATACACCGTCGACCCACTGAATGTGTGCCGCCGGTCCGATGTCGGACAATTCCCGCGGTCATATCGACGGTTGTCAGGAATTGTGGAATTCTGGCCCGCAACGGCGAGCTCGGGATCTGCAAGATCGCTGATGCAATGGGACCAGGTGTAGTTGGCCTGCACCGTCACCCCTTTCGCCTGGCGCCGTTGAACCGAAATCACCATTCCGTTGTAGTTGCCGGTTCCGCCATCATCCAGTTGCGACATGGTGCCGAAGAATTGCCCTTGCACAGGATCCTGGAGATTCAGTTTCCTTCGGTTGTTGATGTTTCCGGTGGTCGAGCAAACGGGGATTGGCGAGGTCGCTCCCGAAAGCGTGCAAGGACTCAGGCCCAAAAACACCGCGGGATTAATCTGGTCTCCGCTCCACAGATGGATGATGCTGGTCCCCACGTAATTTGTCGAAACCAGCCAGTTTGCCCCGACCTGTCTTTGGACACTCAGGTTCCACTGTTGCGAGTACGTCGACTTCGGATTGAAGGGCATATTTTCGTAGCCACCGAAAGTCACAAAGGTGCTGTCCTTCGTGAGGACTCGTGGAAAGGGATTGCCGCCCGGAAATCCTTGCCAAGGATTCGCGAAGCTCGGTGGGTTCTGATAAGTGACGTTGTTACCGAAGGGCGGACTCTGCGCGAATCCAATGTAGTAGTTGAGTGAAGGTAAGTCATAGAAGATGCCGTAACCCGCACGAACGGACATCTGGCCGTTGCCTTTCGGATCCCACGCTAACCCAACACGTGGCGCAAAATTCGCCAATCGTTTGTTACTCGCAGAATTGCCGGGATAGCCTGGATCGCCGGGAAAGCTGAGACCAGCGGGGGCATTTGTGTACACGCTGCTTCTCTTGCTCTGCGCAAACGCAGCAGGATCAAAGTGCACGAAGTAACCATTCTTGGAATATACGGGCAGGCTCGGTTCCCATCGCAAACCTGCATTGACTGTGAGGCGCGAGGTTGCTTTCCATGCATCCTGAAAATACAAGCCGACATAATTCAGACGGTAGTAGGCCAGCGAGGGGCTGCCCTGAGTAAGCGCCGATGCACGGCCGACCATAAAGTCCGCAAGGCCCATTCCCGTGATCTGACCATTGAACGTGAAGG
Source organism: Acidobacteriota bacterium (assembly GCA_003222755.1). Classification (GTDB taxonomy): domain Bacteria; phylum Acidobacteriota; class Terriglobia; order 20CM-2-55-15; family 20CM-2-55-15; genus 20CM-2-55-15. Next base: position 2,867 of record QHXA01000242.1, on the reverse strand, counting down.
GCGCGGTCGCGTTGAGCTGCGATACGCCATTCAATTCGCCGTGAATCCAGCTCACACCGTATCCGATTTGGTGCGCGCCTCGGATCGTGCTCACGTCTTCGGCGAACTGGAAACCAATCGTGTTATATGTGCTCGGCGTTGCGCCGGTTCCGGCGATGCTGAAGCCACTGGTGACCGCGAAGCGCATGAATTTCGGAACGGCGACGGACATGTTGATGCCGACATCATTGGCGTCGAAATATTGCGGGCTCGATTTCGGAATCTTCGAGCGATTCAGGGTCGCGCGGAAATTGCTGACAGTTCCGTTTCCGATCAAATACGTGTCGCCGAGAACGAACGAATGCACTCGAAATCGGAGTTCGGCATTGGCGAGTGCCAATAGACTCTTCGGATCAAAGTCTGAAGGCTGATTGTAGACCGCAGAGAGATAACGGCCGAACAGCGAGTGTCTGTCGCTGAGTTGATAATCCATCCTACCGAGCGTGAGGTACTCGTCAGAACCTGCCTTCCGGCTAATCTTAACCAGCCCGCATGGATCTGTTGTCGTCGGAAACCCGGGCTGTTTCAATATTGCCAATGCAACGGGCGAGAACTGCGATGGATCGATGCGGTTGTTCATAAACGGCGCCCGTAGACTGACCTGACCGGTTGTGTTGCACTGCGGTGAAGTGATCGTCGTGAAGTCCCCCGTCAACATCTGGGCAGTGGGAACAAATTCGATGGTCTGCGCCGGCGTGGATCTTATAACCGTGGCCTGCTCGCCCGCGAAAAAGAACAGCTTGTTCTTGACGATTGGCCCGCCAATGGTTCCTCCGAATTGATTCCGTTTCAAATTGTCGCGCGATGCGGCAAACGTGTTACGCGCGTTGAAGACACCATTGCGGAGGAATTCAAACAAGTCACCGTGCACTTCGTTGGTTCCGGCTTTGGTCACCGCGTTGATTGCGGCCGCCGAATGGTGGCCGTATTGCGCGGGCAGCGCACTCGTTTCAACCTTGAATTCCTGGAGCGCATCGGGGAATGGGAGCGGCAAATTGAGATTGTTGTATGTATCGTTGTGCGACGCTCCGTCGAGCAGATACGTCATGCCATTGGAAAGTCCCCCAGCTATGACAACCTCCGTCGTCGGATAATTTCGAACTCTGGAGTTCAACCCGGCGCCAAGGCTCGGCGCCGCCATTCCACTAAGAAAGATCAACTCCGTCGCCTGTCTTCCATTGAGCGGCAATTCCAGCACGCGCTGATTATCGATGACCTGGCCCACACCGGTGCTGCGGGTTTCCACGAGTGCCGCATCGGCTGCAACCTCGATCTGCTCGGAAATCTGGCCAACCGCCAGAACGACAGGTATCAACGGATTGCTGCCGACCTGAAGCACGATGCCCGTCTGAACATACGTGCGAAAACCCGGCAGACTGACTTCCAACCGATAAGGACCGATCGGGAGATTCGTCAATATGTACGATCCCGTTTCATCGCTAACGGCGGTACGTTTGGCGCTTGTCTCCGTTTGCGTTGCTGTTACTTCGGCCCCAGGCAACACAGCGCCGGTTTGATCCTTGACGGTTCCGGTGATTTGCGAGGTCGAAACAGCTTGACCCCAGAAAGTCGTGGCGGTCAGAACACACACAAGCACTGCGCTCAGAGGAAGAGTCAAAAAGCGCTTCATACCCACCTCCCTTTGACGGGGAACAAATCGGCTCATAACGTACCCTGATTTAGGTGAGGGCGAGTATAGCACCCTGGTTGGCAATGGCCCGAGTCGGTCGAAGGGGTTTAATTCAGGACAGACGCACTTTTTACAAAGTGCGCCAGGCTGGGACAAAAGGATGATGGGGAGTTGGAGGACAGTGAACAATTTCTGAACTTCAGAAATTGCTCACTGTCTTCGAACTCCCTATCAGAACAGAAGCTTCAGCGCAAACTGGATTTGCCGCGAGGGTGTGGCCGTATTTGTGATCTGGCCAGCCGACTCGCTATAGCTGTAGTTGGAGCTGTTGCCCTGGAAGACCACCTGATTCGGGAATGCGAAATTAGTGTGATTCAAAACATTGAACGCTTCCGCGCGGAACTGCAACGTCACGCTCTCCCGGATGGGAATCCTCTTAAACAAAGACGTATCGACGTTGAAGAGGCCCGGGCCGCGGTACGCACTGCGTCCGGCGTTCCCGAAGGCGCCGGCAATCGGCATCGAGAAAGCGCGGGGGTCGAACCAGTGATCCGTGGTCCCCAGGATCACCGGCCCTTTGAAGTTTGGATTCCTGTCTGCTATGTCGGTTGGTTGCGTTCCTTCGCCGGTACCGGAGTTATTGAAACCAATCGTTGGCGTGAAAGGAAATCCGGTCTGAGCGGTGGCGATCCCATTCCATTGCCAGCCCCCGATCAAACGGTTCACCAACCCGCTGGCGCCACCGCCAAAGCGGTGTCCGCTTCCGAACGGCAGCTGATAGCTGAAGTTCGTGTTGAACTGGTGTGCGGGGTTGTAGGCGGCGACTCCTTTGTTCAGGTGGCGATTGTAAGGACTGACAAGGTTCGTCGGCTCATTTTCCCCTGACGGCGCCAGGATAGCGGAGTTCAAATCCAGTCCCTTCGAGAAGCTGTAATTCGCTTTCAACATCAACCCGCGCGTCGCGCGCTTGAGTACCGACACATTCATCGCATGATAGCTGGCGGTCCCCCAACCAAACCAGGACTGGGTGTAGGACACGTACGGGTTCGGCCGCGTGCCCGGCGCCATATAAAGAGTGCCCTGCGGCACCGTGTACCTGGTTGCCAGGAGTGTGGGATCGGTTGGCAGAGCCAAAACGCCGCCGCTTCTGCATCCCTGTGGGTTCTCACACACCACGGGCGGGGCGGTATTGCCATCC
>QHXA01000917.1:1725-2104 GCA_003222755.1 Acidobacteriota bacterium | reverse complement strand
GAACCGTTCCCCCAACTGTCGCGTTTGTCGACTGCGATAATCCGTTCAGAGCGACAACCAGAGACAGCAGCACGGCGAATGCGTAGCGATTTCTCCTCATCTCAGCCCCCTTCAAAAAAGAACCCGTTCCATCCCGAAATTCAAGCGAATGATTGTCGACAGGCTGGGAAACGTCAAGACAAAAGACATTTTGGCGGCATCTGATACAATCACTCCGCTCACGCACTCATGAATTAAAACCGGAGAAGGGGGACAGTCATGCCAATCTTTGCTTTGGTTCCTATCGCTGCATTGCTGATGCAGCAACCCGCACCTTCGTCGCCATCGCTCGATTTCGAGTTCTTCAAGGCGAAGGTGCAGCCGATCTTCACGACAAAAC
>QHXA01000917.1:0-1665 GCA_003222755.1 Acidobacteriota bacterium | reverse complement strand
CGACGTGGGATGAAGAAGCCTCGCGGAAGAACTTCGATACAGTACGCGCACGAGTGATTACCGGAAATCCGTTGAAGAGCAAACTGCTGTTACATCCGCTCGCAGAGGAAGCGGGAGGGGATCCAGTCCATGACGGCGGCAAACACTGGAAGTCGCAAGATGAGCCAGAGTGGCAGACACTTGCTGCTTGGGTCCGCGGAGACACTCTCAACAAAGCCACCACGACAGGTCCCACAAAAGTCCGCATTATTCAGACCAATGCCGCCGGCGACGATGTGCATATTATCGATCCGGCCACCAACAAGGTTGTCGGCAAGATAACGGGCATCGAAGTCAACCACGGAGCCGCTGCCGCTCCCGACGGAAGTCACATCTACATTAGTAATGAAGCGGAGAGCACGTTGGACGTCGTTGACGGAAAGACGCTGAAAGTGACGAATAAGGTCCCGCTGAGCGGCCATCCGAACAATATCGCGATCAGCCGCGATGGACGGCGCGTTTACGTATCGATCGCTATCGCGCCGGGCGCCGTGGACGTCATCGACACGGTTTCCCTCCAGCGGGTCAAAAGCATCCCGGTAAAAGGAGCGGTGCACAACACCTATGTCACACCCGACGGCAAATACATCGTCGCCGGTTCCGTGGCCGGAAAGACCATCAGCGTCATCGACCAGCAGACGGAGCAGACCGCGTGGGTATTGGACTTCGATTTGGGAATCCGTCCGATGGCGTTCGAACGGAACCCGGATGGCTCGACCAAACGCATTTGAGCTGAATGGTTTTGCAGTCGTCGATTTCGCAACGCATAAGGAAGTGACTCGTATCGAGCTTCCCAAGCTGCCGGCGGGGAAGGCTCCATTCACTGGGGGCGGCAATACGTCGCACGGCCTGGCGGTCACGGCCGACGGAAAAGTGCTTGTCGTGAACAGCCGGCTCAACAGTGCCGTGTATATGTACTCGCTGCCCGATCTGAAGCTGATGGGATCGGTCGACGTCGGGAAAGCTCCCGACTGGGTAACGCTCACACCCGACAGCAAGCTGGCGTATGTGGCTAATGCCCAATCGAATTCTGTCTCGGTTATCGATATCAAATCGATGAAAGAAGTGACGCGAATTCCCGTTGGCCAGGTTCCGAAGCGAAATATCACAGCGATGCTGCCCTGAGTGGCGGCACCGCGGAGCGGTGCAAGGAAATTGGCCGGGGGTACGCGTTTTTTGCGTACCCCTGGGACTTGGTTGCTCCGCACGGATCGCACGCTGAAAGTGTGCGAGGAATCCTCGACACCCCTTCAGGGTGCGGGATTCGTTTTGCTTTCGATCTCCAGGGGTACGCAAAAAACGCGTACCCCTGGCCAATTCCCTCGCACCGCTCCGCGGTGCCGGCACGCCCGAGGCTGCCGATGCAAGTCGAAAAGTGTTTCACGTCCAACGACGGGACCCAGCGTTTTCTTTTGAAGTTCGATGATGGCGAACTCGTCGAAAGTGTTCTCATCCCACGGCACGATCGTTTCACTCTCTGCATTTCCTCACAGGTGGGCTGCGGCCTCGGCTGTGCCTTCTGTCTCACCGGTCAACTCGGTTTTACGCGAGATCTGACCGCGGACGAAATCATTTCGCAAGTTCTACTGATGCGCAGATACACGGCGGACCGTTTCAGCATCGTCT
>QHXA01000167.1:9963-10305 GCA_003222755.1 Acidobacteriota bacterium | reverse complement strand
GTCGGTCTTCGGATTCAGGCGTCCGAGAACATTCGCCCACTGCCCGGTCCACCAGATCATGCCGTCCGGAGTTGCGAGTGGGTCGTGCGGGCGTGAACCGAGTGAAGGCACTTCCCATTCCTTGATCATCACGTTGACATTGCCGGGAATGACCACCGCCGGTGGCTTCGGTTTTTCGGGGAAGTTCTTCGCAAGGTAATCCGCGATGGTTGCCACTTGTTCTTTCGGCAGATTGGCCATCGAGGTGAATACGGTGATCCAATCTTCTCGTTTATATCCCGCGTTCGTGACGAGATTCAGCGCATGGCACTGCGAGCATGTGGACTGCACCAGTTCTTTGCC
>QHXA01000167.1:9373-9873 GCA_003222755.1 Acidobacteriota bacterium | reverse complement strand
TCCTCCTTTTGCAGCCAACAATACTCGACCTAGTGTCAGTCTTCAACTTTCCCTCGCAAGCCAGCATTCGCGTCCTCTTGATACACTGGATACCAACAATGATTCGGAAGGTCGCAGTACTTGGCGCGGGTACGATGGGGGCACAGATTGCTGGGCATGTGGCGAATGCTGGCCTGACGGTCTTGCTGCTGGACGTCTCGCAAGAACAGGTGCAGGCCGGATTGAAAGCACTCGAGAAGAGTTCGCCGGCAGCGCTGTTTATTCCCGACAAGATCCGTCAGATTGAAACCGGCACGTTTGCAAACGACCTGCCACGCGTCAAAGAAGCCGATTGGATTCTTGAAGCGGTTGTCGAAAATCCACAGATTAAAAAAGAGCTTCTAGAAAGAGTCGATGCTGTCCGAAGACCAGGCACGCTGGCCACGACAAACACATCGGGTTTATCGGTGACGGCGCTCGCACAAGATCGCAGCGAGGATTTTCGCAAGCACTGGTTCGGC
>QHXA01000167.1:0-9329 GCA_003222755.1 Acidobacteriota bacterium | reverse complement strand
CCCGACGCCGGAGACCGATCCACACGCGCTGGTCGAATTCGAGCGATTTGCAGAAATCGTTCTGGGAAAAGGAATGGTGCGCGCGAAGGATACGCCGAATTTCATCGCCAATCGCATTGGGTTGTTTGCAGCGCTCAAAGCGATTCAGCTCATGCAGCAGGGCGGATTCACGATTGAAGAAGTGGATCGATTGACGGGAACCCTGATCGGCCGCGCGAAAACAGCCACGTTTCGCACAATCGACATGGTCGGCCTCGACGTCTTCGTCCACGTCGCCGGTAACATCTATAACAATGCCCCGGATGACCCGCAGCGCGAAATCTTCTGTGTTCCGGAGTTCATGCACTCCATGTTGCAACGCAAGATGCTCGGCGTAAAGAGCAGGCATGGTTTCTACAAAAAGGAAGGCGATCAGATCCTGACGCTCGATCTCGAAACAATGGAGTACCGCCCGCAGCGCACGCCCAACTTCCCTTCACTGGACCTGCTCGGTGGTATTGAAAGCCTGCCGGAGCGTTTAAAGGCCCTGTTCAAGAGCCGAGACCGCGCGGCCACATTCGTGTCGGAGCTTCTGACGTCGATTTCCGATTATGCCGCTGCGCGCATCCCTGAAATCTGCGATGAATCCGAAACCGTGGATCGGGCGATGCGGTGGGGTTTCGCTTGGGACATAGGTCCGTTCGAACTGTCGAAAATATTGAAGGGCGAGCCGGTCGCACCAGCGTCATTTCTGAAGAAGCAGGTGGTGATTCGCGAAAACCCCGGTGCCTCGCTGCGCGATTTGGGTGACGGTGTCGCGTGCCTCGAATTCCATTCGAAGATGAATACAATCGGCAACGACATCATCTCCCTGCTTTTCACATCGCTGGATGAAGTGAATGCGGATTTCGAAGGTCTTGTCATTGGAAACGATGGACAGAACTTTTCAGCCGGCGCAAACCTGATGCTCTTGATGATGGAAGCCGTTGAGGGAAATTGGGACGAGATTGATTTTATGGTTCGAACGTTCCAGCGCGCGACGCAGGCCATACGTTACAACGCGAAACCGGTTGTCACAGCGCCTTTCGCGTTGACGCTCGGCGGCGGATGTGAGATCGCAATGGCCGGCGCGCGTGCGCAGGCATCGGCGGAAACTTATATTGGCCTTGTGGAAGTGGGCGCCGGCCTTATACCGGCGGGTGGCGGCACAACGGAAATGCTGAGGCGTGCAGCCCCGGGTGGCGCCGCCCGCGTGCGTGAAGCTTTCGAAAACATCGGCCTGGCGAAGGTTTCAACGAGCGCCGAAGATGCACGACGGCTCCGTTACCTAAGACCGGAAGACGGAATTACGATGAATCCGGACCGGCTGATCTATGACGCGAAAGCCGTTGTGAAGGCGCTGGCTGCAACCGGTTACCGCCCGCCGACCCCGGCCGAATTGCCGGCATTCGGCCAATCTCTGGCCGCGGAAATCAAGCTCGGCGTGTATCTGATGCGCCAGGCCGGTCACATCACCGATTATGAAGCGCAAATTGCGCGCAAGCTGGCGCATGTGATCTGCGGTGGTGATGTGACGCGGCCATCGACTGCGCCGGAGCAGTATTTTCTGGACCTCGAGCGGGAGGCGTTTGTATCACTCTGTCGGGAGCAGAAGACATTGGCCAGGATGGAACATTTATTGAAGAAGGGGAAGGTGCTTCGGAATTAGGTCGAATCGGTCATAGACGTCATAGACCGCCCACTGGAGTTTGGACATTTCGCACCGCGGAGCGGTGCTGGGAAATTAGCCAGGGGTACGCGTTTTTTGCGTACCCCTGGCTAATCTCCCGGCACCGCTCCGCGGTGCCACGGGCGGTCATACACCGCCCCTACAATACGGAGTTAAGCCAGCATGAATGCAGTAATTGTTTCCGCGGTTCGCACCGCGGTGGGAAAGGCTCCCAAGGGTGCTCTTTCGGCGTTCCGGCCGGACGACATGGCTGCAATCGCGATGCGCACCGCGATTGACAACGTCCAGGGGCTGCACGCCGATGAGATCGATGATATTTACATCGGCTGTGCGATGCCGGAAGCGGAACAGGGCCTCAATGTCGCGCGCGTCGCTGCGTTTCGTGCGGGTATTCCCTATTCCGTACCAGCGATGACGCTCAACCGATTTTGCTCGTCCGGACTGCAGTCGATCGCGTTTGCGGCCGAGCGCATTGCAGCGGGAAATGCCCACTGCATCGTTGCCGGCGGAACCGAATCGATGAGCATGATTCCGATGGGCGGCCACAAGATTGCGCCAAATCCCGTTCTCGTCGAAACCAATCCCGATACATATCTGAGCATGGGACTAACGGCCGAGAACCTCGCTCGAGAATTTCGGATCAGCCGCGAGGAACAGGACGCGTTCGCGCTCGAAAGCCACCGCCGGGCGCTTCACGCGATCGATAGCGGACGTTTCAAAGATGAGATCGTGCCGCTGCCGGCGCGCGAAGTCGCCGTCGAGCATGGGCAGCGCGTTGTTCGTGAATTTACGTTTGATACTGACGAAGGTCCGCGGCGCGACACATCCATGGAAGCGCTTGCAAAGCTAAGACCGGCATTCAAAATAGATGGAACAGTGACTGCCGGTAATTCCTCGCAAATGAGCGACGGTGCGGCTGCCGTTGTCGTAATGTCTGAAGACAAGGCGCGATCTTTGGGTATCAAGCCGCTCGCACGCTTTGTCGCGTACGCGACAGCCGGAGTACCGCCTGAGGTGATGGGCATTGGTCCTGTCGAAGCGATTCCGAAAGTACTCCAGCAAGCTGGATTAAAGCTGGAGAATATAGATGTCATCGAGCTTAACGAGGCGTTCGCAGTTCAGTCGCTGGCCGTTATTCGTGAACTTGGATTGGATGCATCAAAGGTGAACGTGAACGGCGGCGCTATTGCACTTGGTCATCCGCTCGGCTGCACGGGTTCGAAACTGACGGCGACCCTGCTTCACGAGATGCAGCGTCGCGGAGCGCGATACGGCATGGTGACCATGTGCGTCGGTGGCGGCATGGGTGCTGCGGGGATCTTTGAGCGGGTGTAGCCCGTAGCGGCGGCCAGTTAGCAGCGGCAGACTGTCGCGACGACGGATTCACCAAAGGAGTGCAGATGAATCAATCTCGTTCGACCGTTCTCGTTCTCATCTTGCTGCTTTTCATTGTCGCTATACTGCCGCTTTCCGCCCAAAATTTCACGGCCGATGCGCGGCTCGTCGCCATGGGCGGCACCGGCGGCCATGCCAACGATGCTCTGCGGCTCTGCGGTTTGCCGGCGAGCACCGCCTTACCATTTTTGAGTTCCGCGGCGGGACGCATTACAAGAAGAAAGATTGGCAGCCGACGGGCGGTGTGGGAGTGAACATCGCGAGCCACTTCGGCATCGATGCCGCTATCTATGGAACCGCCACCAACATCGAGCGCAAACGTAAAGCCGCATTGGCGTTGTCGCTCCGCCTGGGCGGCAGCTAACGGCTGAGGAGGTCTAAACTGATGGTGAAGGAACTTACCGCAAAAAAAGGCGGCAGCTTTCTGATCGAGGATAGCACCGCTGGAGAGATCTTTACGCCAGAGGATTTCTCGGAAGAGCAGACGATGATTCGCGATATGACCGAGCAGTTTGTGGAAGATGAAGTGTTGCCGCAGGTCGAGAACATCGAACACAAAGATTGGGACGTGACGATCAAGCTTCTCAGGCGTTGCGGAGAGCTCGGGCTGCTTGGGATCGAAGTGCCGGAGAAATATGGCGGTGAAAATCTGGACAAGGTCTCCGCCATGATTGTTGCGGAGAAGCTCGCACGTATCGCGTCTTTTGCCGTTTCGTACGGCGGCCACAGCGGAATTGGCACGCTGCCGATCGTGTACTTTGGCAAGGAACAACGCAAGAGCAAATACCTGCCTCTGCTGTGCACAGGGGAAAAGATTTCGGCATATGCGTTGTCTGAATCCGGCAGTGGTTCGGACGCGCTCGCAGCAAAGACGAATGCTGTTCGTAGTCCCGATGGGACACACTGGATCATGAACGGCGAGAAAATGTGGATCACGAACGCCGCTTTCGCGGACATGTTCATGACATTTGCGCAGGCCAATGGAAAGCAGTTCACATGTTTTATCGTGGAAAAAGAGTATCCGGGTGTTTCGACGGGGGCCGAAGAGAACAAAATGGGACTCCGCGGTTCATCGACTCGCCCTCTCATTTTGAATAATGCTCAGATACCGATCGACAACGTCGTCGGTGAAATCGGCAAAGGCCATCACGTCGCCTTCAACATTCTGAACATTGGCCGCGCGAAGCTCGGCGCCGGTGCTGTGGGGGGCGCAAAGACTGCGCTCAATGATGCCATTCAGTACGCGAAGCAGCGGATTGCATTTAAAAAACCAATCGCCAGCTTCGGGGCAATCAAGCACAAGCTTGCAGAGATGGCGACCCGCATTTGGGTAGCCGAAGGCATGGTGTATCGAACGGCTGGGTTAATGGATCGAAGCCTTGAAAGTATTGATCTCGACGACACTCAGCAGGTTTTGAAAGCGATCGAAGAATACGCCATCGAGTGTTCCATTCTGAAAGTCTTCTGCAGCGAAATGCTCGATTTCGTCGTCGATGAAGCTGTGCAAGTGTACGGCGGCTACGGGTACAGCGCCGAATATGCCGTCGAGCGTTACTACCGCGACTCGCGCGTGAATCGGATTTTCGAGGGCACAAACGAGATTAACCGCCTGCTCATTTCCGGCATGCTTCTCAAGCGCGCCGCCACGGGACAATTGGCGCTTCACACTGCGGCTCGTGCAGTCGTCGATGATGTGATGTCGGCGTCGATGCCCGCTGAGCCCTCAGGGCCGTTAGGGGCGGAGATAGCAGCAGTAGCCCAAGCAAAGAAGGCGCTATTGTTCACCGCTGGATCCGCCATTCAGAAATTCGGAGATGCAATTCGAGATGAACAAGAAGTTCTGATGCACACCAGCAACATGGTGATGGAAGTTTTCGCGATGGACACCGCAATTCATCGCCTTATGAAAAAGAACTCTTCCGGGTCGCACGCTGACGTAACACGGGTCTTCGTTAACGACGCGATGAACCGCGTGGAATTCTCAGCCCGGCAGGTGCTTGCCGCCGTGGCTGAAGGCGACGCGCTACGCACACAATTAGCCGCCCTTCGGAGGCTACTCCGCTGGATGCCAATCAATACGGTTAAGGCAAGGCAGCGTATCGCGGAGTTTTTGACCGATAACGGACGTTATGGACTGTAGCGGGGGATTTACAGTATCCCCAGCCCCTGCACAATCCATACGCCGAAGATCACAACCAGCATAATGGTCCAGGCCAACCCAACCACTTTCAAATACCGGCTCAGCACGCTGACCTTTCGCCGGATATCATCTTGTTCGCGAGCGAGGTGCGCTTCGGCGCTATCCAGGATGAGGTGATCCTCTTCTTTCATGTCCAGCATGCCACGATAGAGGAACATGACAATGGCTGCGGCCGTCAGTACGGCTTCCACAATGACCAAACCCATAAAGGTTCCGTTCATTTGAACCTACCTCCAGAATGGAAACGTTTCAGTTGTTTGGTTTGTCGTTTGTTGCGGCCATTGTAAAACAGAAACACATCCAGGAACAAAGGGCAGTGTTGGCTGTTACTGGACGGAGACGCTAAGCCGGTATTGCCCGGAGTTGAAGATGAACCCGCCGGTCTCGGCCTTTGTATAGAAACTGCGAATTTCCACTACGTAGGCGCCCGGCGATACCTTGAGGGCGATTCGTTCGGATTGGCCATTCAATCCGCTGTCGGACTTATCGATCACGCGGCCATTCACGTCCATCAAAAACAGGTCGAGATCGTTCGCGGTTGGATTGTCAGCAGGCCCGAGCCCGGTAATGTCGAGACGGATCGAAGCCGCACCGCCTGTGGTTGTGAAGGAATAAAAATGTGACGAGCTCACGAGATTCGGGCGTTTGCCTGTGAGTGAATCGACGAAGCCTGTAACGTTAGAGCTGACATTCATTGGAGTCGGAAACGGGTACGTCACGCTCGGCCGAACACTCGGTTGAAAATCAATCGAGCGGGACTGAACGATCACGCGGACCGCGTCAGCCGCGGAGGGATACCGCGTGATGAAATGTTCGAGGAAATAGGGCAGGTATACAAAGTGGTCGTTGCGCAGATCGGTGAAGGCGTTCCAGATTGCGGAAAAAGGGTAATGTAGCTGCACTTCATCTGCTGGATCGGGATGATCGCCGAAAAAGTCCCACAGGATCGTATCAACCGATGCTTCACTCCAGTATCCCGGCTTGTCTCCGGCCGGAACGTTGTCTTCGAGATCGTAACGGAGAATGCGGGTTCCGTTGAGCCCGTACGAATCGCGCCAGATGGGATCGTTCCGAACGGCCGAGGAAAAGAAATTCGCCCAACCTTCGGACCATGCGACGCGAGGATCTAGCATGTCGCCGAGAACATGTGGACCACCTGGCGAGTCGTCGCGCGAGAATTTGGCAGCAAGAAGGTGCGCATATTCGTGAACGATGACAGCGTCATCGAATTCGTCGGAATCATCGTTCCGGTCGCCCAAAAAATAAGCCGTGTTGTTGGCGACATTGAATTCGGAAGTCGCAATGAGTCCCTGAGCAATATTGATGTTTCCACTGCTTTTCCGGTTTCGCGAGCTCCAGAACATCGCGACGGTGGGAGGGACAATGTTCGGATCGGCAACTTTCAAAGTGTCGTTGGCGCGCTGGATCACGTCGAGAATATTGAAAGCACCCGAGACGCGCGATGATTCAAGAAGCAACAGATCCGATCGCGTTTCACGTCCATCGACGTCGGCGGCAACCGTGTAAATCTGATTCTGATTCGTGTTGTCTGCGACCCGTAAATCCAAGGATCGCAACCGGCTGAATACGCGGATGGTCAGGTTTGGATCCGCGGGAACGGGTACGGTGAAGCGGCCGCGGAAATCCGTTTCGGAAACGGAGACAACCGATTGCGATGACCGGCTGAAAACCTCGACACGCGCGCTGCGGATGGGAACCATCACAGGATGACTGAGGTCAAGACCGGCGTCGGTGAGGTCCACCTTCTGAAAGAAGGCTTGGCCGGAAATCGTTTGGCTCAAAACGTCCGGACCCAACACCCTCAATCCCACTGCAGCAGATTCCATACCGTTGCCGCGAACGGTCAGGCTCGCAAATCCCGGCTCGATAGCGGGAACAGTCATTTCGTACGTCAGACTAATTGGACCGACGGGCCGCGCGTTCAGGACCTGCCCGCTAATGCTAAACGTGGGATCTGTCAGAACATTCAACAAAGTTACGCGCAGCGTCGTACTGGGCTGCACGTCGGTACCCGGTTCGATGCGAACGATTCCCGGCAGCGGAGCAACGGGACTTGGCGCGAACGCGTCCGGCATGCGGCTGGGCGGCATGCCGGCCAGGAATGAGTTATTGACCGCGCCAAATATTGCCATTCCGTACAGAGGCGTTGAAGATCGAATAACAATGTAGCCGCTCGTTTGTCCCGCAGCATCGGGAAGAATGTCCCGAACCAGCTTCGTCAACTTCGAATTCGCCGGCACGGTTAGCGACGTTTGAGCTGATGTCGTACCCTCGGCGCGGACCAACGCCACGTCTACCGCGGCATCCGCGGATGAGGGGTTGACCAGTACAAGGCCAGTGGACACGGCCTGCGTCTCGGAGATTTGAGAAAAGATCATGCGGTCGAGGCCAGTAGTCTGGAGCGGGACCGACGTCACAGCCTGACCTTGATCGAGAATCACTAAACCGGCGAGCGCGACATTCGGAGACACTACGCGCAGCCAACCATTTACGGTGGACGCGATCGGTTGACCAGTGATTGTACGAACATCCGCAGACAGGGACCCATTTGCAGGAATCGTGAACGTTCTCGACGATGCAGAGGACGAAACCAGAGCGCCCGTTTCATTGATCACTGTTACTGTCGCCGATACCGGCGATGCTGCAGGATTTGCCAAAACCAGGACCGGGTCGAATCCGCCACTTGTGATGAAATGCGGCGCGACACGAACCGAAGCCGGCTGATCGATCGCCTGGCCCCCGACGAAAAGCAATGAGTCTCCTCGGTCAATAATTGCAGTGGCCGCCACAGGCGCGCTGGCGGAAATCCTGGCGGAGAGCGTTCCCGCGCCCGCAGCATTCAGTACCGATGGAGAGAGCCGCAGCGCTCCGCGAGCCGGAATGACCTGGGATGGAACCGCACCGGCCTGTTCTCCACGGGCGTTGAACAGCGTCACGGAGACGCTCGGGTTTGCAGTGCCGGGATTCAGAATCACCAGCTCGGTCTTATTGATCTGGTCATCGCGGATAACCGGAACTACCTGGCTGGATAGAGCAGGAGCCGAATCGGAGCCTTCAAGGCTGGTGACGAAATCACCGGAGAAATAGAAGCCGGTCAGCCCTGAGGTTTGGCTCGTCACCTGAACCCAGCCATCCAATTTGGAACCCGCGAACAGTTCGCCCGCCCGCATCGAAATCTGGCCTTTGGGAGCAATACGGTAACGTACGGGGTTCACCAAACCCGCCGAGGCAGGATTTCCATCCAATCCGTAATAGGTGAAATTCACATCCACATAGTTCGACGTCGGGTTCGTGACAGCAAATCCGACGTTTAACCGCTCATTGACAGTGACTTTCGCGAAATTCAACACCGTCTGTGCGAACGCCGATTGGGACAAGATAATGTACACACCGAGTGTGTAAGCTACGCGTAATGGTGTGTTGAATTTAGTCACACGCAGTCCTTTGGTGCGTCCGTAAGCGGCTGAGCCACTTGAATCCACGGCTCGCCCGGAAAAAAGAGCCTCCGCATCAAGCAGGTATCCTGCCATCGATAACGGCTCGGACCGCGGCGATGTCTGCTGGAACCTGAACTGGCAGATTCTGCAGTGAAGGATTCACCTCGGGCAGCTGGCCCTGGTGGAACTTGGTTTTGAACTCGGCGAACTTCAATCCGTGCGCCGTACTGACAACGACCACGCGCGAAGACGGCGGAATTACTCGCGATTGCACGAGCTTTATCGTCGCGGCGAGCGCAACGCCCGTCTGCGGATCATTAAAAAAGCCAAAACGATCCACCTCGGCGCATGCGTTCACCAGTTCCGCTTCAGTCGCTTGTTCGACGATTCCGTCGGTGGCGCGGAGCGCCTTCACGGCTTTTCCAAAGCTGACGGGATTTCCGATCTGTATCGCGGTTGCGTGCGTCTTGCCGGCCGTTACCGACTCGAGATTGGCAAAGCCGCTCCGGTACGACCGGTACAACGGATTTGCCCGCTCCGTCTGAGCGCACACCAGCCGCGGGAGACG
>QHXA01000916.1 GCA_003222755.1 Acidobacteriota bacterium | reverse complement strand
GCGGGGTCGCCAGGTTAAGTGGACTTGCGTGGCGGCCCTGCGATGCACGAGACCGCAACGGCGTTTCTCCCAGTTGTACAAAATATCCGGCTTCTTTTACGGCGCGCTTGAAAGCGGTTTCGGAAGAAACCGGCACCGCAAGATGGCGATCCCCTGCACGCATGCAATGTTTGCGAAGACGTGAATCATTGGCGAGAAGAGCGGCGAGCGCAGCGTCAGCGCATTCGATGAGCCGCGCGAGACCCCGGTCCTGGAGTTCACGCTCCGCTCAGCGGCATCATCGAGCAGTTGCGCCACCGTATCCGGAATCTCGGTCCCACTCCGTGCCGCCAGAAATTCGCGGATCTCGGCCACCGGTCTTCCTTCCTCGATTGCGGCGAGCAGCTTGTCCCATCTGCGTGGCATAAGCGTCGAGCGCGCGCCGGTCGCCTCGTTCTAGATCCGGGCCGATGGCCGCAATCTCCAGGTTTGGAAGGACCCGCAGCACCGGCCTCACTTCGATCGGCGCTGATTCGTACGATGACGCTATTCCGAGGCAATACTCTCCAAGCGGAGTGATCCGGAAGTACATGAGTCCATCGTAGCGGCTGAAAAACGGAAGATCGTCAGTTCCCCACACGTCGCCAAGGTCTTGCCGCGCGCGCGGGCGCAATGAGCGCGACCTCCAGCAAGCCAAGCGTAGCGGCGTATTCCAGCAACACACCGAGGACATATCGCTCGACCTGGAAGTGCGTTGCGTCCCAATCTACAACCATACAAAAGTAAAAATTTTCTCCAGCGGCGCGCTGTCACGTCGGTTCCGAATCAGGCACGATTGTTATGACCGGAAGAGAAATCGCGCATTACCGAATCGAAGCTTTGCTTGGCGCCGGCTGCCGGACGTCTTCGCGAGCGATGCCGATCGCGTTGCCCGATTTGAGCGTGAGGCCAAACTGCTGGCTTCACTGAACCATGCCAATATCGCGGCGCTTTACGGAATGGAGCAGGCCGACGGCAAGCATTTCCTCGTAATGGAGCTTGTCGAGGGCGAAACGCTCGCCGAGCGCATCGCGCGAGCTCCGATTCCGCTTGAAGAGTCGCTGAAGATCGCGCACCAAATCGCGGAGGCACTCGAGGCGGCCCATGAGAAAGGAGTCATTCATCGCGACCTAAAGCCCGCCAATGTGAAGATCACGCCGGAAGGAAAGGTGAAAGTCCTCGACTTCGGATTGGCCAAGGCGCTGGAGGCCGCGCCGGCACAGATTGCTTCAAATTCACCAACACTGCTCAGCGCGGCTGCATCGAACGCGGGCATGATTCTCGGCACTGCAGGATACGCGCTGACGAGTGCCTGGTTTTGTTGCGGTTCATTCATCTCGATTGACTCGCAATTGCTTTAGCTTCTCGATGTCTTCCCGGTCTTCGGGCCGGCGCGTACTAAGATGGCGCGCAAAATTCACGCGGGTAACGACGCAGACGACATGTTGGCGACGATCAGTCTGTGGAAGCGGCGAGCGTGCGCTCCCGCACAAGCGAGTGGTGTAGAAAGCAAAGGCCGAAGCTCCGCAGGCCGCGATCACGCCGGCCATCGGCAATGCCGAGCCGTTGTTCAGAGCGCCAACAGCGGAGGCGGCAAGTGCCGCAAGACTGAACTGCAGTGTTCCGATTAACGCCGAGGCGCTTCCCGCCTTATTTCCATGGCCGGCCATTGCCAGCGCCGTTGTGTTGGGGAATAGACATCCGACGGATGAGATGTAGACGAAGAGTAAGACTGCAGTTCCGGCAAGCCCGATCAAGCCAAGAGCCGTGCCCGCGAGTAGCAGGAAGCCGGTCGCGACTTCAATGATCAGGACCTTCCGAATAATGGCATCCGTTTCAAAACGACGAATGAGCTGCACATTCACCTGAGATGCGCCGATTAATCCGACGGCGTTGGCGCCGAAAAACAATCCAAAACGATTCGCAGGCACGTGGAAGAGTTCGATGAAGACGAATGGAGTCGCGACAATATATGTGTACAAGCCGGCCATCGCCAAACCGCCGGTGATCGCGTATCCAATGAATGTCCGATCCCTTAAAAGTTCGGCATAGACACCGAGAACCTTTTTCAGTTGCAGCGATCGCTTGTGCTCGTGGTGATGTGTCTCCGGTACTCTCAGGATCACGCCTGTCAATCCGAACAGTCCCAGGGCAGTAATGACCCAGAACACCACCGGCCATTCGAACCAACTGATGATTTGTCCGCCAACCAGGGGTGCGAGTATGGGCGAGACTCCCATTACTAGAAGCAACAACGAAAATACTCGTGCGGATTCCTTCGGTTCGAAGAGATCGCGCACGAC
>QHXA01000166.1 GCA_003222755.1 Acidobacteriota bacterium | reverse complement strand
TTGACTGCACAAATTGTCGAAGACTCGCACGTTGTAGCCGCGAGTCAGCAATTCATCCGCTAAATGTGAGCCGATGAACCCGGCGCCGCCCGTGATGAGAATTCGTTTTCGCATGATTGCCGCCTTTGGACGATTTGCAACGCGAATGCCGCGATTGACGTGCAACACGTTTTCCAAACAGCTAGTTTCATTGATTTTCAGTGGATTAGCGGCAATCACGTTAGGATTACAGGACGTCGGCACGGGAATTCTTTCCGAATACGGATTCGTTCGCTGGCAACGCTTGCATTCACAGGTGGTAATTGCAGGCTCGGTGTGTCGGAGGATGTTCTACGGCAGACTAGGAGTGAAACGGAGTTTTACCTGGGCAAAGACCGCACATTGTTCAAGGTGAGCACTCGCGGTTTACTATTCTCAATTTCAATGACAGTCACTGAAGCGTGGCTGATATCAAACCTATAAAACATGTCTACGTGCAGACCCGCATAATAGGTCACTACGGCTCTAATCGGATCCTGATGACTTACGACCACAATTCGTTTCTGCGCATCATCGCGGCGAACCTGTTCCATCCAGCCGAGGAAGCGGCTTTGCACTTGGATCATGTTTTCTCCATGTGGAATCTGAGCAGCGCTTCGGAATGAATTAAAGAATTGCCAGCGCGGGTCAGGTGACAAATCATCAAATGATTTTCCGGTCCAGTCGCCGTAATCAATTTCAGTGATCTCTCCGGCGATTCGAACCGGCAGATCCAGGACTGTCGCGATCGCGTGCGCCGTCTCAAGGGCTCGTTCAAGTGGGCTGCTGTACAGAGCATCAGCGGGAATGTCGCTAAACCGGTCTGCCAGGTGCTGTGCCTGCTCGCGTCCGGCCTGAGTGAGATGAACTCCACTCATCCGGCCGCTGATCATATTACTGACGCCGGTGTCACCGTGCCGGACCAGATAAAACATGGCCATGGATCCCTCACCTCGCGTCTAATTTTTTAGGAGTCTATATGGACGATGTAGAACAGCAGGGTGTCACGACCATCGAATTGGCACAACGTGAAAGGGAATTCTTGCTGGAAATTCTGGCGAGCGCGGAAAGGGAACTGCTTACGGAGCTTGGGCGCACGGATAGCCGTGAATACAGAGACAAATTAGAGAACAGGCTGAGCTTGTTAGAAACCGTCAGGGCCAGGTTTCTGTAGGGTGGTCTATGACGGTCTATGACCGCCCAAGCACCGCGGGGCGGTGCGGCGGTCATAGACTGGCGCTACAGCTTTTACTTCGTTTGCAGCTCCTTTTGAATCTGTTCCGCCTGTTGCAGGTGATTTCGCAGCGCCGGCAGTGTGGCGTTAGCGAAATCTACCGTATCGACATCTCGACGCAAGTCCGAGCGCGAGTACTTACCTTGATCCCCAGTCGCCGGTTTTTGCCGCGGCTGATTCGATGTCCCTGGTTTTTCCCGTGCCGTGGTTTGTCCTGAAGTCGTACCGGTTTGCCTATTGCTGCTAATGGTATTGCCATGCACGTGAGTCTGATTTTCGAAATCGCGAATGGCGAGACGATGCTCACGCACCATCACGTCCATAAATTGCGGTCGAACTCGGCGCCCGAAAGCGCTGAGAGTTTGTCGAGCGTCCGTTGATGTTCAGGTGTGAGCTGAACGTTCGCATCATTTTTGCTGTTGCGATCGATGCCCTTAGCGGATGTGGGGCTCGCCTGCCGGGCATCGCGGATTTCCCTAATTTTGTCTAACGTCTGGTTGTGATCCCGCACCACCATTTGAGCGAAGTCCTTGACGCGGGGATTCTGTGTTTTATTCGCTGCCATCTCGCCGAGGCGTACCTCCGCAGCGTTCATTTCCATGGCCTTCGAGAGAAACTGGGTACCATGATGGGCGTAGAGGGGCACGAAAAGCCCTGCCACGATCATCGAAACAACTATGGTTCGGAAACTGATATTCCTCATGCTCCGAATTCTCCTCCTTTGGTTCGGGAAATCGTTACTGGGGATAGTTGCAGTTAACAATCCAAGTGAATGTGGGTGCCACTTCACGTTGGTACCGGTGATCGCAGTCAGATTAATCGAAGTTAATCTTTGACTAATCCCCTCTTAATCATCCGGTTCTAGACTGAAGCCTCCATTACCGGTGAACCCTGTGATGGGGAAAACAAACAAGGAGAGGAAACTTTAATGAAGAAATGGATGACTCTGGTCTTCGCATCTGTGTTCGCACTTGCCATGTCCATGCCTGCGTGGTCGCAGTCAACGACGGGCGCCAAAAAGCAGGCCACAACGGCCGAAAAGAAAGCCGATCAAGACGCGAAGAAGGAAGCCAGCAAAAAGAAAAAGACCGACAAGAAAGCAGCCGCGAAAAAGGCAAAAGAAGACAAGCAGAGCGCAAAGAAGAACGCTTCGAAAAAGTAAGACACTCGTACTGTAGGGGTGGTCTATGACCGCCCGAGGGGCTTATAGAGCGCCTCTACAGTCGGCAGCCAAGGGTATCGTGTAGCTTCAGTGGCCCTCCGTTGACCCCTTTTGGAATTCGAGTTCCTCTGTAAACGCATGCAGCCGTGTTCCGCGAACTGGAAACCGGATTGCGGAATCACAAAGGAACAATCCCCACAATTTTGGAGGACTTCAATGAAACAGTTTTTGTTTGCGATTGTATTGACTTGTCTGGCCCTTCAGATAGGTTGTACCAAAGGCACAGAGTCCAGGACTCAGGCTGCACGTGAGCCGCGGATGACGGATTCTGACCTGAAGAACAAGATTGAGACCCAGCTGAAATCGGATCCCCAATTGCACGACGCTAACCTATCGGTAAGCGCGGACGCGGACCGCAATTGGGCCACGTTGTCCGGAACCGTTCAGACAGAAGCCATGCGCACGAGAGCCGTTGAAATGGCCCGAGCCGCGCATCCTGGCCTGACGATCGACGACAAAATCGACGTAAAGCCGCGCGAGGTTACCCGATCCGAATACACGCCGGAAATGGCGCGCGCCGAAACCGAAAAAGCCCGGAGCTACAAGGAGACTGTTGGCGGCGGTGCGGACGATGCATGGATCCACGCGAAGATTGTCGCGCAGTTGATCGGTGATAAGGACACACCCGAACGCAAGATCAATGTTGATGAGGACCACGATGTCGTCACGCTCCGCGGCACGGTGGATACGATCGACCAAAAGCAAGAAGCGGAACGCATCGCCAAACAAACCGATGGCGTGAAACGCGTCAATAACCTGCTGAAAGTCTCGAAGGGCTAAGCGCTAAGCCGTGCAAATTTCAGGACGGAGGAAAAATTTGGTTCAATTTTTCCTCCGCTCTGAAATTCGCTAGTCTCTATCACTCCAGGGCCACGTCAAGGTCGAAACCGCAACTTGGAATTGCCACAAAAAGGCACAAAAATCACAAAAGCGGTTCGATTTGTTTTTGTGCTTCTTGTGCCTTCTTGTGGCCATTCCCCGTCAGGGACTTTGACGTCTCCCTGTCTATCGGTCTCACCCTGTTGACAATCGTGTACTCTCCATCTATTCTTTCATCCGGCTATACGGATGAAAGCTCCCGCAGTTATCGATCAACTCGCTGTTTTATCGGATGCGATTCGGGTCCGGATGCTCGCCGTTCTTGAAGGCCGTGAGCTGACGGTCTCGGAACTCTGCGACGTCGTGCAGTTGCCGCAATCCACGGTCAGCCGGCATTTGAAGACGTTGGCCGAGGGCGACTGGGTGACTTCGCGGCGGGATGGAACGCGCCGCCTTTACACGCTGCCGCTCGACGACGTCGAGTCTTCAGCAAGACGTCTGTGGCAGGTCGTCCGCGAGCAGGCGTCATCTTCGGCAACTTTGGCCCATGACGAGCGCCGTTTGAAGCAGGTTCTGACGCGTCGTCGGACTCAGTCGGAAGCATTCTTTTCCTCGTCAGCCGGCCAGTGGGATCGGCTGCGTGAAGATCTCTTCGGCCCGACGAGCCATCTGCGAGCACTCGTGGGATTGCTGGATCCGGATCTCGTGATTGGCGATCTGGGCTGTGGAACTGGCGCCGTCAGCCAATTGCTGAGTCCGTTTTGCGACCGCATCATCGCCGTCGACGCTTCCAAAGAGATGCTGGAGGCGGCGCGGGAAAACCTCGCAGGGCAGAAGCACGTCGAGCTTCGCCAGGGATCTTTGGAGAAACTTCCCATTGAGAATGGCGAACTGGATATTGCGTTAATGATGCTGGTTCTGCACCACCTGCCGGAACCGAAGCGCGTCCTGGCCGAAGCAGCGCGGGCGGTAAAGCCAGCAGGACGAGTATTGATCCTCGACATGCTGCCGCACGAACGAGAGGAATATCGGCAGACAATGGGCCATGTCTGGCTCGGTTTTACTGACAAGCAAATGACGGCGTGGTTGCACGCCGCAGGATTCAAAGGCGTTCGGTGGCGCGTATTGCCGGCTGAACCGAAAGCCAAGGGACCTTCTTTATTCGTCGCGACCGCGCGGCGAGCACCGCTACAATTTTGATATCAAATCCAAAAGGAGTATCGAATGTCCGCTACCATCGAACGAACGCACGCTTTTGACGAAGCTCGGAAGGCAGGACGTGAGCCTTTCAAAGTAAGAGACCTGTCTCTTGCGGAATTCGGCCGCAAAGAAATCCGCCTCGCGGAGCAGGAAATGCCGGGCTTGATGGCGGTTCGGCAGCGCTACGCTGCGAAGAGACCACTGGCTGGAATGCAGATCATGGGCAGCCTCCACATGACCATTCAAACGGCTGTCCTCATCGAAACGCTTGCCCAGCTTGGAGCCGATGTGCGCTGGGTCTCGTGCAACATTTTCTCCACACAGGATCATGCCGCCGCAGCCGTTGTTGTCGGGCGGCCTGAGACCGGTGGCACGCCTGAGAATCCGCGCGGCATTCCGGTGTTTGCATGGAAAGGCGAGACGCTGGAAGAGTACTGGTGGT
>QHXA01000165.1:2365-7480 GCA_003222755.1 Acidobacteriota bacterium | reverse complement strand
GGGACGGAAATTTTCTTCAGGAACTTCTGCATAAATGCGGCATTCAATCGCGTGTCCGATCTGCCTCAGGTCCGACTGAGCATATTCCAACCCCTCACCTGACGCGATGAGGGCCTGCTCCCGGACCAAGTCGAGAGCCGTTGTCAGCTCCGTCACAGGATGTTCGACCTGCAAACGTGTATTCATCTCCAGAAAATAGAATTTGCGCGATGAATCCAGAATGAACTCCACTGTTCCGGCGCCGCGATAGTTGACAGCGCGTGCCGCCGCAACTGCCGCAGATCCCATTTGGGCACGCAACGTCGGCGTGAGTATCGGCGACGGTGTTTCCTCAATAATTTTTTGGTGGCGCCGTTGGATCGAACATTCCCGCTCGAAAGCGTGAAGGACATTTCCGTGCGAGTCGCCTAGGATTTGAAATTCAATGTGACGTGCCTTAGGGAGGTACTTCTCGACGAATACCCGATCATCGCGGAAAGCCGCAGCCGCTTCACGAGATGCCGAAGCCATCGCCTCGTGTAGCGCCGCCGGGTTCTCGACCAGCCGCATTCCTTTGCCGCCGCCACCTCCGACCGCTTTCACGAGAACTGGGTACTCGGATTCCGGGGGACTTCCATCCCAAGTCGGCACGACGGGAATGCCGGCCTTTTGCATCACGCGTTTCGATTCGAGTTTGTCGCCCATGGCGCGAATCGTGTCCGCACCAGGTCCTATAAAGATGATGCCGTTCGCTTCGCAGGCTGCTGAAAATTCCGCATTCTCCGAGAGGAAACCGTACCCCGGATGAATCGCATCAGCATCGGCCTCCTTCGCAGCGCGCACGATCCCCTGCGTCTCCAGATAACTGTCAATCGGGCGCGCTTCAGCCGACGAGCGTACGTGCAGCGCAGCTTTGTCCGGTTCGGTGAAAACGGCGACGGTCTGGATTCCCATCTCGCGGAGCGTACACGCAATGCGGATGGCGATTTCGCCGCGATTCGCGATGAGAACTTTCCGGATCACTTTCCGGTCTTCTCTGCCTTATCGATCCAAGGTGGTTTTTGGCGTTCGAGAAAGGCTTTCATACCGGCTTGGCCCTCGGTGCCTGCGCGCGAGCGCGCGATAGCTTCGGCGGCAAACTCGATTGAGCTCTCCAATTTTTGTGTGGCCACCCCGAACACCAGCTCTTTGGCGGCGGCTATCGCGCCTGGCGCGGAAGTCAGGATCTGCGCAATCTTGGAATCGACGAGCGCATCCAAGGCCAATTCGTGCGCGGCCACATGCTGGATCAGGCCAATGTTCATGGCCACAGGAGCGAGAAACCGTTCGCCCGTGATGAAGAACTCGCGAGCGCGGCCGGGTCCGATCTTCGCGATGACAAAAGGCGAGATCACCGCTGGGATGATGCCGAGCTTCACTTCGGTGAATCCGAACTGCACGGATTCCATCGCGATCCCGATGTCGCACGCCGCCACCAGCCCGGCGCCTCCGCCCAGGGCCGCGCCATGCACGCGCGCAATCACGGGTTTAGAGCATTTTGCAATCGCCAGAAACATTCGTCCAACCGCACGAGCATCTTCCAGATTCTCGTCATGGGAGTACTGCACCATCCGCTTCATCCAGTTCAAATCGGCGCCGGCGCAGAACGACTTTCCATTCGCGCCGAGAATGATGACGCGCATGTGATCGTTGCGGCCTAGTTCGATGAAAGTGTCCGTGATCTGCTGGACCAACGCGTCATTGAAAGCGTTGTGGACCTCAGGTCTGTCCAGACGTACAAACGCGACGTTCTTGTCGATATCTATCTTCAGCATGGTTCATCTACATCCGGAAAACCCCGAACCGGGTTTCCTCCTGCGGCGCATTCATCGCCGCCGAAATTCCCAGCGCCAGCACCATCCGTGTATCTGCCGGATCAATGATGCCATCATCCCACAAGCGCGCTGTGCTGTAATACGCGCTGCCTTCGTGTGCGTACTTGTCGAGTATCGGCTGCATGAATTCTTGCTGCTCGGCGGGCGACATCGTTTTCCCCTGAACCTTAAACTGATCCATCTTCACTTGAAGTAAAACATTCGCGGCTTGCTCGCCGCCCATTACGGAAATTCGCGCGTTCGGCCACATCCAGAGTTGTCGAGGTCCGTAAGCCCTGCCGCACATCCCGTAGTTTCCTGCGCCGTACGATCCGCCGATGATGACGGTAAACTTCGGCACCCCCGCATTCGCAACCGCATTTACCATCTTGGCGCCATCTTTCGCAATTCCACCGTGCTCGTATTTCTTTCCGACCATGAACCCTGTGATGTTCTGCAAAAAGACCAGCGGGATGTTTCGTTGCGTACAAAGCTCGATAAAGTGGGTGGCCTTGAGCGCGCTTTCCGAAAAAAGGACCCCGTTATTGCCGATGATGCCGGCCGGATATCCCCAAATGCGTGCGAAGCCGCAGATAACCGTCGGCGCATATAACGCTTTGAATTCGTGAAACCAGCTGGCATCGACAATCCGGTAGATGACTTCTCGTACGTCATAAGCTTTCTTCAAATCTTCAGGAACGATGCTGTAAATCTCTTCTGGATCGTGATGCGGATCTTCCGGCTCGGCGACCTGCCGCGATTGGATCTTTGACGCAGGGATTGATCGAAAGATATCGCGGACAATCCGCAGTGCGTCCGCGTCATTGTCAGCGTAATGATCGGCGACTCCTGAAATCCGGCAATGCACGTCGGCGCCTCCAAGCTCTTCTGCCGTGACTTCCTCGCCGGTCGCGGCCCTGACGAGCGGCGGACCGCCGAGAAATATCGTGCCTTGATTGCGTACGATGATCGCCTCATCACTCATTGCCGGGACGTAGGCTCCGCCTGCAGTGCAGGATCCCAACACGGCTGCTACCTGGTAAATACCGGCGCTGGACATCCGAGCCTGGTTGTAGAAGATCCGGCCGAAATGATCACGGTCCGGGAAGACCTCGGCTTGCAAAGGAAGAAAGGCTCCGCCGGAATCGACAAGGTATAGACAGGGCAGGTGATTTTGCATCGCGATCTCTTGCGCGCGCAGATGCTTTTTGACAGTAATTGGAAAATACGTGCCGGCTTTGACCGTGGCATCGTTTGCGACGATGACGGTCTGATGACCTTCAATCATTCCGATGCCGGTAACCAGGCCGGCGCAGGGCGCCTCATCGTCGTACATGCCGTTTGCTGCAAGCGCGCTGAATTCCAGGAAAGGCGTGTCCGCATCAAGAACGGCGTCGATTCGGTCGCGCACGAACATCTTGCCGCGTTGTTTGTGACGCTTGACGGCCGCTTCACCGCCGCCTTGTTTAACCGCTTCGAGCTTGGATCGGAGTTCCGCGACCAGTTCCTGCATCATGGCTGCGAGAGTGAAGATACGGCGAGGTCACTTCTGGCGCACATTGTTTCGCACAAACGCGATGATCTCTTCCGTCGATGCCCCGGGTTGAAACACTTGAGCGATCCCGGACTCTTTTAACTTCGGGATGTCCTGATCCGGAATAATACCCCCCACCAAAACGAGGACGTCATCCAGACCTTCCTTCTTCATTAATTCCATAATTCGGGGACAAAGGGTCATGTGGGCTCCGGACAATACCGAGAGGCCGACCACGTCGGCATCCTCCTGGAGTGCGGCATTGACGATTTGTTCGGGTGTCTGACGCAGGCCAGTATAGATGACTTCGAAGCCCGCATCGCGAAAGGAGAGTGCGATGATTTTCGCGCCGCGATCATGCCCATCGAGGCCGGGCTTCGCAACAATCACGCGGATCTTGTCATTCATTAGAAAGCCGGTTCTTCGTATTCGCCGTATACGCCGCGAAGTTCATCGCAAATTTCGCCCAGTGTAGCGTAAGCGCGAACGCAATCCAGAATGTACGGCATCATATTCACGGACTGTGTTAGCGCGGCGTCACGCAACGCAGTCAGAGTGGAGAGGACGCGGCCGTTGTCGCGAGTCTCACGTAGATTTCGGACTCGCTGGATCTGCTGCTCCTCAACGGATTCGTCGATCAAGAGAATCTCGATGGGCGGCTCGTTCACCACAACGAAATCGTTCACGCCGACGATGATCTTCTCCTTGTGCTCGATTGCCTTTTGATATTCGTACGCTGCGTCTTGGACCTCTCGCTGCGGAAAACCTTGTTCGATGGCCGCGACCATACCTCCCATGGCATCGAGTCGTTCGAAGTATTCCCAGCAGCCTTTCTCCATATCGAGCGTCAGACGCTCGAGGAAGTAAGAACCGGCCAATGGATCAACGGTGTTCGTGATACCGGTCTCATGAGCAAGAATCTGCTGCGTCCGCAGGGCAATTCGCGCCGCATGTTCTGTGGGCAGCGCAAGCGTTTCATCCAGTGAGTTGGCGTGAAGCGATTGAGTCCCACCAAGTACGGCAGCCAGCGCCTGGATGGCGACACGAACGATATTGTTGTAGGGCTGCTGCGCTGTTAATGCGCAGCCGGCGGTCTGGGTGTGGAAACGAAGAATGGCCGATTTCGGGTTCTTGCAATGGAACCGCTCGGTCATCACCTTGTACCAAACTTTTCGGGCGGCTCTATATTTTGCGATTTCCTCGAACAGATCATTGTGCGCATTAAAGAAGAAGGAGAGGCGCGGCGCGAAATCATCGATATCGAGCCCCTGGCGCTGGGCCCACTCGATGTACTCAATACCGTCGTAGAGAGTGAAGGCGAGCTCTTGCAGCGCGGTCGAGCCGGCTTCACGAATGTGATAGCCGCTGATGGATATCGTGTTCCACTGTGGGACATGTTCGCTGCCGAATTCGAACGTGTCGACGATGAGTTTCATCGACGGCTTCGGCGGAAAGATGTAGGTCTTTTGCGCGATGTATTCTTTCAAAATGTCGTTTTGAATTGTGCCGCGCAGGTTCTTCCAGTGGACGCCCTGCTCCTCCGCCACGACCAGATACATCGACCAAATAATCGTTGCCGGAGCATTTGTCGTCATCGACGTGCTGATTTGATCGAGCGGGATGCCTTTGAACAGCGTTTCCATGTCCGCGAGGGAATCGATCGCGACACCACATTTACCGACTTCGCCCTTCGACAGGGGATGATCCGAATCCTGTCCCATCAAGGTCGGTAAATCAAAGGCGACAGAC
>QHXA01000165.1:552-2326 GCA_003222755.1 Acidobacteriota bacterium | reverse complement strand
AGTGGAATCGTTCGTTGGTATTCGCAGCGGTGCCGAACCCGCTGAACTGGCGCATTGTCCAGAGGCGGCCGCGGTACATGTTCGGATAAATGCCGCGTGTGTAGGGGGGCTGGCCGGGATCGCCAAGATCCTTCTCGTAATCCAACTCGCGGATGTGTTCAGGCGTGTACACCGTCTCGATCGGAACGCCTGAAACCGTTGTAAACAGCCGCTCTCGGACGTCTTTCACCATCGCAACGCTCCAATACCACAATGATATACAATGCGCTCGATTATCGATATAGAACGGACAGAGAACGCGTGATCGGCCGGTAATGCTATGATCGGCGGTTATGGCCGAAGTAAAGATCACCAAGCGTAGCGAAGACTATTCGAGATGGTATACCGATGTAATTGCCGCCGCAGAGCTGGCCGATTACGCGCCGGTCAAAGGCTGCATGATCATTCGACCGAACGGCTACGCGATCTGGGAAAAAATGCAACAGGCACTGGATGGCATGTTCAAGGAGACGGGCCACCAGAATGCTTATTTCCCCCTATTCATTCCTGAAAGTTTTCTTCGCAAAGAGGCCGAACACGTTGAGGGTTTCGCGCCCGAAGTTGCTGTCGTGACGCACGGCGGCGGTTCGAAGCTCGAGGAGCCGCTGGTTATACGGCCGACGTCGGAAACCATCATTTGGAATTCCTATCGGAATTGGATCCAGTCGTACCGCGACCTGCCGCTGCTCATCAATCAGTGGTGCAATGTCGTTCGGTGGGAGATGCGCACGCGATTGTTTCTCAGGACGGCGGAGTTCCTGTGGCAGGAAGGCCACACTGCGCATGCTACCTATGAGGAAGCGGAGGAAGAAACGCTGCGCATGCTCGGCGTTTACCGCCGATTCGCTGAGGAATTCATGGCCCTGCCGGTGATCGAAGGCCGCAAAACGGAAAAGGAAAAGTTTGCGGGCGCAGATCACACCTACTCTATCGAAGCCATGATGGGCGATGCCAAGGCGCTGCAGGCGGGCACGTCCCATCATCTGGCGCAGAATTTTGCAAAAGCCTTCGATGTGACGTTCCAGACCGAGAAGGGAACTCGCGAGTACGTCTATGCCACGAGCTGGGGACTCTCTACACGCATGATTGGCGCGCTCATCATGGCGCATGGTGATGATAACGGAATCATTATTCCGCCAAAGCTTGCGACGACACAGGTCGTGGTGGTGCCGATCTCCCGCAAACCGGAAGAGCGCCAGCACGTGATGCGCGCCGTGGAAAAGTTCACGTTGGCGTTTAAAACGGTTGGCATTGGCTTCAAAGTCGATGATCGCGAGCAGTACAGCCCGGGTTTTAAGTTCAACGATTGGGAGAAGCGGGGCGTGCCGCTCCGCATCGAAGTTGGGCCGAAAGATCTGGACAAAAACCAGGTGGTCCTCGCGCGCCGGGACAATCGCGAAAAGACGTCGGCGTCGCAGGATGGGCTTGAACGGACGGTCGTCGATATGTTGAATGCGATTCAAAAATCGCTGTATGAACGCGCACTAGAGTTTCGCGAGAAACACACATATCGCGTCGACGATTACGGAAAGTTTCCCGAAATCCTGGATGGAGAAGGCGGCTTCATCTGGTCGCACTGGTGCGGGTCCGGCGAATGCGAAGAGCGAGTGAAGGATGAAACGAAAGCGACGATCCGGAACATTCCGCGAGAGTCTCCTGCTGAAGAAGGCAAATGCATCAAATGCGGCAGCCGCTCCGAACGGCGGGTGATTTTTGCGAGAGCGTATTAAATACA
>QHXA01000165.1:0-501 GCA_003222755.1 Acidobacteriota bacterium | reverse complement strand
AAAAAACGCGTACCCCTGCCTAATTTCCCAGCACCGCTCCGCGGTGCGCCCCACGGGCTTCGCGCGTAGCTACACTCTTTTCCGCTCTGCCGCTAGCCGTGCGCTAAACTCTCCTGCATGACGCCCGAGCGCGAGATTTGGATTCGGCACTTCTTCTACTTCGCCCTATTCGCCGCGGTGTTTCATGCGCTCCAATTTCTGGCTTCGCTGACTCTGTGGATGACGACCCGGTCGGCCGCCCTGCTGTCCTTCGGCTTCGATGCAGCCGTTAGCACAATAGCTGCGCTCTTCCTTGCTGCACGCATTCAGCGGGAATGGCGGAACAAGTATGTCGCTTATGGATATATGCTGGCGTCGGCTGCCGCGTTCTATCTCGGCGCTTCCACACTCTGGCGTGCCGAGCTTCCGCAGACGACCGCGCTTGGTATCGTGTTGGCCGCGGTTTCGATGCTTGCGATTCCGATCATGGGTTCGTACATGAAGGTGCTTGCGGTTGAGCTG
>QHXA01000164.1 GCA_003222755.1 Acidobacteriota bacterium | reverse complement strand
CCATGCGCTTTGATCTAACAACTCAAAAAATCTATTAACAAGCCATTCCAACGTTCGGGACGGATTCTCAGGTGGGGTCAGAGGGGATGCAAGAATAAAGTTGGTGGACAACCACCAAGGTGTTGCGGCAGTCGCGTCGGGAAAGCAGAAAATGAGGGCATCCGCAGTCATTCACGCAGTTTAGAAGAACCATCCATTTTGTGCACGCCGGAGGCGTGTCAGGAAATTAGCCGGGGGTTAAGCGAGCGGGAGCGAGCGCAACCCCCGGTTGTCTGAAACCAAAACAGCCGCACCCTGGAAAGGGTGGCGAGGAGTCCTCGACACCCCTTCAGGGGCGGATCCCTGAGTTGTCGACGTATTCCAGGGGTACGCAAAAAACGCGTACCCCTGGCTAATTTCCTGGCACGCTCCGCGGTGCGCTTGGCCACGGCCGAAGCCCGTGGTCAACGCTCGGCGATCGCCTTGACGGCCCGCACGATATCTGGATACGCGGCGCAGCGGCACAGGTTTCCGGACAAATAATGACGGATCTCGTCCGTTGTTGGATGGGGGTGACGGTCGAGCAGTTCCTTGGTCATGAGAATGAACCCTGGCGTGCAAAAGCCGCATTGGAATGCGCAGTTCTCGATAAAGGATTGCTGGATGGGATGGAGCTCGTTGCCTGAGCCGAGTCCCTCGACAGTCAGCACTTCAGCGCCGTCGACAAAAGCTGCTAAGTAGAGACATCCGCTTACAGCGGTACCATTCACGAGTGCCGTACAGCAGCCACACAGTCCCTGCCCGCAACTCTCACGCGCTCCGAACAGACTGAAATCGCGCCGCAGAACCTCGACTAAAGTTTCATGGGTGCCGATCTCGGCAATCGCAGGCCGGCCATTCAGCTTGAATCGAATGGTCCGCCGGTGGGTTTTCGTCATTCGTCACTCCCGAGGGGCTGATCCTTCGCCTCGCGCAAAGCCCGCAATACACGCTCGGGCGTCAGCGGCATTTCCGTCACGCGCACTTCGATTGCATCGTAAAGCGCATTTCCAATCGCGGGCGAAACACAGAACATACCGGTCTCGCCTATTCCCTTGGCGCCGAATGGCCCGTGCTGGTGCGGGACTTCCACGAGTTCTCCGGTCAGATCGTGCGGCAGGTCGAGCATACCGGGAATCTTGTAATCGGCGAAGCTGGCATTCAGGACCTGTCCCTCACTGAAAATCATCTCCTCAAAAACAGTGAAGCCGAATTGCATCGTCCCGGCCCCGATAAGCTGGCGCTCGACAATTTCGGGATTGATCGCGGAGCCCGCATCGCCGACGTTCACGAGCTTTGTCACGCGAATGCGCCCAGTTTCGGTATCGACTTCGATTTCCGCCCCTGCACCTCCGAGCATCCAGAACGGAGTGATCTGGCGAGACTGACCCGTGTCATGATCCGGCTTTTCGTAGGGTGGTATGAACGAACCAACTCCGATAATGTTGCCGGCCTGCATGGCGAACCGCGCCACCATCACATCGCGAATGGTCATCCGCGCGCCCGACCGGGCGATGACCGCCCCATCCCGGCACTCGAGCTCTTCCATATCCGTTTTAAGAGCCGTCGCCGCCATGCGCAACAGCTGCGTGCGTGCATCTTCGGCGGCGCGGCGCACCGCGTTTCCCATGTGATAGGTAGAACGGGATCCGAGCGTGGCCATGTCGTAAGGGGTCACATCGGTGTCGGGATGAATGACGCGGATCGACTCGGCCGATAGCCCGAGAATTTCAGCAGCGATTTGAGCCATCGCGGTGTCCGAACCCTGACCCATGTCGACAGTACTGCAGCAAATGCCGCAGCTGCCGTCACCGTAAATGTTCACCATGGCGACGGAGGTCGTCGGCGCCACGCACGCTTTCATTCCGATCGCAATACCACGGCCGCGGCGAATGGGCCCCGAACCATGGTCAAATGGGCGATCCCAATCCATTCGCTCGGCTAAGCGATCCAGAATCGCATCGATATCAATGTCGCTCATCAGCATTCCGGTTGCGTGCGGCCGGCCTTCGCGCAGTATGTTTCTCCGCCGAAACTCCAAAGGATCAATTCGGAGTGCTCGCGCAATGATGTCGGTCTGAGATTCGTACGCCCAAACGACCTGGGAGACACCGAAACCCCGCAGCGCTCCGGCTGGCGGCTCGTTGGTATAGATGGCGTGGCTATCGATGCCGATGTTCTCAATGTCGTAGGGACCAGACGAGGTCAGCCCCGATTTTTGGGCGACACGCGGACCAATGTCGGCATAGGCACCGCCATTCCACCACGTTTCTACTTCACGCGCCAGGATGCGGCCATCGTTCTTCACTCCAGTCTTGACCCGCACTGTCGCTCCATGCTTCGTGATCGTATAAAACTGCTCTTCCATCGTCAGGGCAATGCGAACGGGTTTGCGGACCAAAAGAGTACATGCGGCGACTAGAGCCTCCAATTTGATGTACAACTTTCCGCCAAACCCACCACCCAGAAATGCCGTTCGAACGCGAACCCGGTTTTCGGGCCAGCCTAAAAGACGGCTCACCTCGGAGCGGACAAATGAAGGACTTTGCGATGCGGTGTGAATCGTCAATGCGTCGGGGCCGGCCATCTCGGCAACCGTCACATATGGTTCGAGAGCTGCATGGATTACCTTGCCATTCCGAAATGTGTGTTCGAAAATCTGATCCGATTCCTGGAAACCCCTCTCCAGATCGCCCCGGCGAACACGCGAACTGAGAGCGACGTTGGTGCCGGACTGTCCCTCCAGGTGCTTGAGGTCGGGGAAAGTCGCGGCCGGTTTTAGTATGTCGTGAACGATCGGAGCGCCGGCTTTTGCTGCCGCGACCTCATCAAAGACCGGCTCCAGCGGATCATATTCCACCGCGATTAGATCCGCGGCCTCTTCGGCCACATGTGGGTCGAGAGCGAGCACGACCGCCACAGGCTCACCGACATAACGTACCTTCTCGAGAGCAAGAATCGGCTGGTCGTGAAACGCGGGTCCGTAGTATGGATCCGGAATCAATCGCCGGACATCCTCACCAGTAATAACGGCGTGGACGCCTTCAAGAGCGAGGGCAGCGGCGGCATCAATACTCCGTATTTTGCCGTGCGGAATCGAACTTCGAGCAATCTTGCCGTAGAGCATTCCGGGCAGGCTTAGATTGTGGATGTATTCCGCGCTGCCATCGACTTTGGCCTTGCTTTCCAGCCGCCGGACGGAGCGTTTTACTTGTCCCGGTTTGCGCTTGGTTTCAGGCGGCGGCTCGATCACCTTTCCGCTCGACATATCATCCCGCTCCGTTCGATCGTAAATTCAATGCGCGCTCGAGCGCGCGACGAACGTGGACACGCACCATCTCGCGTTTATATGACGCACTACCATGAAGGTCGCTTATCGGTTGTACCTCATCGGCCGCAGCATCTGCGGCTTTGGAAAACACCTGAGCCGTTGGTGGAGCATTCGTAAGCGCGGCTTCGGCGGCAGCGATCCGCATCGGGCGATCCGTTGCGGCGCTTACAGCAACTCGCGCTTCGGTGATCACGTTCGAATGCACGGAATACCAAACCGCTGCTCCGACCGTAGGCCAATCATCAGCTGAACGCGCTGTGAATTTTTCGTACCAACAACAAACGCCAAGTGGCTGGCTGGGCACATGCACTGCCGTGATCAGCTCGTCCGTTGCCAGGGAAGTCTGATAATAGCCGGCGAAAAGGTCTGAAACACCGATCCAACGCTGACCACGTTTGCTGGCCGCCGAAACCTTTGCGTCGAGCGTGATAAGAATGGGTGGCAGATCCATGTGCGGATCGCCGTGGGCGAGGTGTCCACCAAGAGTGGCCACGTTTCGTATTCGTATGTTCGAGAGGGTTCTTAGAGCCTGGCTCATCACCGGGTACGCGCTGGCGAGCATCGGTGAATACTCGAGCTCCGCCAACGAAGTCATGGCGCCGATACGTAGCCCACCATCCCCGTTCATGCGAATGCCGCGAAGCTCTCCATTCACGCGCCGCAAACTGACAAGACGCGTGGGTTGAAACAGCCGCGTTTTCATCATCAACATGAGTGCGGTGCCACCCGCAATTGCACGCACGCTCTTGTCTTGGGAATCCAGAAGCGCAACAGCTTCGTCGAGGGTTGCCGGTTCGACCAGATCGAAGGATCTCATACGCGCGCTTTAGTGCCTGTTCGCTCGATCGCGGCTTTCAAATTTGTTCCAAACTCCCTTGCGACCTCAGCGCTTTTTGCTCGAAACACAGGTTCGCCCAATCCACCAAGCTTTCCAGTAAGGCCCACGCTCGCTGTATAGCGTATTTCGGTCTGGCCGGGCCCGGATTCGGAAAGCTGCAGTCCCGCATTCGCGACGACCCGGCCCCCAAGTCCGATCGATTCGCCCGAAATCTTCGCCTCGATTGCGCTGGGCGGTTCAACCTTGATGATTTCGACGATGACTTTGAAACTGAGCGTAATAAACGCGACGTCATTGGTCAGCACGGCCGAATATACTCGCGGAGAAAGCTCGCGCAGATCGCCGCATCCTGGAATGCACTGGGCCAGCCGCACGGGGTCTCCAACGAAATCGAACGCGGTGGCGCGGTCTACGTCAACCCGGATCTGTCCACTAGTTTGCAAAGCCATGATTTAGATATGGAGACG
>QHXA01000163.1 GCA_003222755.1 Acidobacteriota bacterium | reverse complement strand
AAAGGACTAGGGGAATGAAAGGATTCAGAATACGCAAAGGCCTGGTATTGGCCTTTATCGCGGTGTTGTTAGCAGGTATAACGGTCTACGCAGTTCACGATCTCGGCTTGTTCGAGTTGGACCGCAACTTGAATGACAGTGTAGGAGCTGGTGACGACTGGGCCACATTATTCAACACAAACGGAACCAAAACGGCGGGTGGCTCGGCAATTGCGCGGAGCTATGTTGACGACCCGTTCAATTCAAGTTCGGATGACACCTTCACGCAGGGGGCTTCCGATCAACTACTGATCAGTGGATGGCATTGGACGGCAGGCAATGCCAATGACAAGAGCGATATCAAGAACGCGATGGCCGCAGCCTATGTCTACAATGGTCCAAACCAAGGTAACTGCGTAGGACAGCCCGCTCCTTGCAGGTTTGCCCAGACTGGAGATCTGATCATCTACTACGGTTTGGATCGTTATGCCAATAATGGAGATGGTAACGTCGGCTTTTGGTTCTTCAAAAACCCTGTTGGTCTAAACCCGGACGGTACGTTTTCCGGAGAGCACGCCATTGGCGATCTGCTCCTTGTGAGCGACTTCACCAACGGTGGAGTCATCAGCGATGTTAACGGTTACTTATGGGTGGGAAGCGGCGGCGACACTGCGGGAACTCTGCAGCAGGTATTTAGCGGTCAAGACTGCGACTCCTCGCCTGCGGGTGGGGACCTCGCCTGCGCGGTTGTAACAAAAGCAAGCCCGTACCAACCTACTTACTTTCCTTTTACGGCGAAGTTCACTGACAGCGGTCAGCCGGCCAATACTTATCCTCCGGGCAGTTTCTTTGAGGGGGGAGTAAATCTGAGCCGGTTTGGCATTGGCCAATGTTTTTCAGGTTTCATGGCTCAGACTCGCTCTTCTCAATCAGTGACCTCGTCGCTGCAAGACCTGGCACTAGGTACCTTTGACCTTTGCCACATTACCGCAACGAAAGTTGGTGATCCGCTGTCGAAGGTCGGTGATCCGGCCCATTACGTGATTACTATTACGAATGATGGCGGCATAACCTTATATAAGGACGACGTAACGGACAGCAAGGGTGGCGTCTTCTTCCATGACGGCGTTCAGACGTCAAATGCCGACCTGTTGCAACACGACGTGACGAATTTCTCGACAAATTGCGGCGTGTTTCTGGTTTCGGGAGCCTCCTGCACAATCACATATGACTATACCGTGCAGCAAGGAGATGCCGATCCGCTGGTGAATTCAGTTGGCATTATCTACCGGGCCAATTCGGCGGACGTAATTAATAATGGTGCCGGCGTTCAGGCGATCAGCACAACAGCCCAGCATTCGACGAACCTGTTCCAGCCGTCGGTGGCTGTAAAGAAGTGCTTCAATACTCTGACCAATTTTGATGACGCTTGCACGACGACGAACACAGCTGTGATCGGAAGCTCAGTCACTTATAACTTCTGGATCAAGAACACTAGCTCCAGCGATGCTCCAAATCTCGTGAAGGATACAATCCAGGATCTGCTGCCGAACAACTCCAATCACCTGGTTCTGACACCTCCGGCGGCCTGCAACAACCTCGCCCCAGGCGCGACTTGCTTCTTCCAGGTGCAGCATACTCTCGACGCAAATGACTTCCCATCGGTGACCGATAACTTCGTCGTTCATTACCATCCGTCGGGATTCCCAAATGACATTCAGGGATCCACTACTGCAACTCTAACCACGACCGGAATCTCTACAACGGGGACAACGCTGCACAAGGCGGATCACTCGGTCGTCGGCGTTGGCGGGCACGTGGCTCTTGGAACGATCATGCACGATTCTGCGACCGTGACTCAGAATCCGGCCAGTGGGCCTGCACCGACAGGAAACGTGAACTTCCGTTTCTACACCTCTTCATCAGACTGTACCAATGACACCGCTTTCATTGGTGGAACGACGATGGGCAGCGTTCCACTAAGTTCAGGCGTGGCACATCCGTCTTCATCCACAGTGGCTTTGACTCCGGGAACGTACGCGTTCAAAGCCAAATGGGATGGCGATAGCAAGTACTCGGGCAGCACCAGCGCTTGCGAGACGTTCATCGTGGATAAAGCAACCCTGCAGATCACGACGCAGGTTCACAACACCAGTCACCAGAATATCGAGAACACGACCGTTGTATTGAACTCGGTGACACATGACACTGCACACGTAACGGGCAGCGTATCCGGCTTCGCGATCCCTGCAATCAGCTTCACACTCACGTCCAACTACACCGGCACGTGCGCGGCAGGCGCTGCGGTGGCTTTGGACGGAACCGACGCCGGCAACACCGATCCGAGGAGTGTGGACAGCGTTGCACTGACTCCCGGAGCGTATGCTTACCGGGCGCTCGTAGCCAGCGACAGCAACTATGATGGTGCGACCAGTGCTTGCGAGGCGTTCTCGGTTGCCAAGGCGAACACCACTATAGTGACCGTCATTCACAATGGCGATCCGGCGACGGATGTCGCTGCCGGAAATGTGAGCTCAGTCGTTGCGGGTTCAATGGTGCACGACAAGGCGACAGTCTCCGGCCAGGTGGATGGAATCGTCATCACGGGTAACGTTACTTTCACGTGGTTCACGGCTTCTGACCAGTGCACAGGTGCATCCGTGGGTGCAGGCACAGTTGCTCTCGTTAATGGCGTCGCTCATCCATCCAGTAGTTTCGGTCCGCTTCCGGCAGGCCTCCGCTCCTTCCGGGCAACCTACAACGGCGACACTAACTACAATGCATCGACCGGCGGGTGCGAACCGTTAACAATCTCTCTGGCTTCGTCCGCGATCGCAACGGATATTCATGACGATAGCGGAACACATGTCGCTCTGCCGTTCAATCCGGACAAGGGGACGAGCATTTTCCATGATTCTGCTCGATTGACTACAACCAGCGGACAGGCTCCAACCGGCACGGTAACATTTGTTTTCTTCAATAATGGGACGTGCACCGGAAGTCCGGTCGATAATTCGGGAGCGCTTGGCTTGACCCAGGCCAACGCTAATGGTGGTTCAGTGGACGCCACCAACTACACGAAGAATCCAGCAACTGGCGGAAACTACGCCTTCCGGGCGTCGTACAGCGGCGACCCGTTCAATGCCGGGGCCATCGCCAATTGCGAGCCGTTCACAGTCACAAGTATCGAGATCAGGAAGATTTCGAACGGCGGCAACGACTCGTTCGACTTCACCCTGGATGATGCTCCGAAAACGATTGTGACGTCAGGTTTTAGTCCCGGCAAGTCACCGGGACAGGGGACGACCGGTGCGGTTGTCGTCACCGCGGGAGAGCACGTCGCAATTGAACTGTCCAAGGCCGGCTGGGCGCTCGATTCAACGCTGTGTGCGCCAAGGTCGGGAGCCGCAACATCGCCCTCGGCCAGCCAGAACCCAACTCTGCAGGCGGGTGACGCTGAGGTGTGTGTCTTCACGAACACGCGGCAAAACGACGGTACGTACAACGGTGCTACGCGAACGCAGGGATTTTGGGCGACGCATACCGTCTACGCCAATGAGATTTGGAATACGTTCGTTGTCGGCAGCGGCTATGACAATCTGTGCAGCACAAAGATCATCACGGCGATCGACTCGCCTGATCAGAATATCCTGATGGGTGGTTTCTGGGCCAACGTCGCCAATAAAACGACGAACCCCAAAGCCCGGACGGATGTCGAGAAGGCAAGAATGCAGGTGTTGCAGCAGTATTTAGCGGCGGTCCTCAACCTGAAAGCCTTCGGGACCTCTGATGGTGGTGTGATCAACGCAGCAAGAGTCGGCTACTGTTCAAATGACGCCGACGTTGTCAAGCAGAGTATTGGCCCGTTAGGAAATTACAATACTTTCGGCGATAGCGTGCCGATCGACAAGGTCGTAGGCGCGACTCCGCAAGATTCAAGGAGTCAGGCAAACATCCCCTATTGGGATGTCACAAAGTAATATCCGAGTAATATCGGACTAGCCGCCCGTCCTTTGAGGGAAACTCGAAGGACGGGCTTTTTGTTTTTTTGCGAAAGCACCGACCCGTCCAGCGCCGGACGGAACAGTTCCCGAAGGATAGGCCTGCATCCATATGCCGCGAGGCGGAATTGTCCGGCCCATAGGCGGTCCAGCTTGACACCGTGAAACCGTTAACATAAAGTGCCGGCAAAATATCTCAATCCAACGCCCTGTGGTATGAGGGAGGCAAAAGATGACGCCGAAGTGTTCCCTAGGCTGTTATTTTGCGGTTTTCCCAATGGTGGCGCTCTTCGCATCTCTGGCTTCGGCTCAGAGCACCATTTCAGGACAGGTTCGGGATAGCTCGGGCGCGGTGATGGCGGGTGTGAAGGTGGAAGCCGCCAGCGAGGCGCTAATCGAAAGATCGCGCACCGAGGCCACCAACGAGAATGGACGCTACACCATTGTCGACGTCCGGCCGGGCCTTTACACGATGACTTTCACTTTGCCCGGCTTCAGTACGGTGAAGCAGGAAGTCACAGTGCCGGCCAATGTGTCGGTCCCCGTTGACGCCGAAATGAGAGTAGGGGCGGTCGGAGAAACAGTGACCGTGGAGGCTCAGGTGGCCACCGTGGACGTGGAGACCACGGCGCGCCCTCAGGTGTTGACGCGCAACGATATGGATGTGCTTCCCACGGCGCGGAACCCGCAGTCCATGGGCTCCTACACTCCTGGTGTCCACCTCAACCTGCCGGACGTGGGCGGATCGCAGCAGATCGAGCAGACTTACCTGATCTCTCATGGCAACCCCTCGGCGCGCGATACCTACCTGCTGGACGGCATGATGGTGAACACCATGCAGAACGATGGACAAATCCAGATCTACATCGACAACGCGTTGATGCAAGAAGTCACCTATAACAACGCCAACAACTCGGTGGAGGTTACCGGCGGCGGCGTGGTCGCCAACTTCGTTCCTCGCGATGGAGGTAACGAACCCCACGGCAACCTCTTCCTCGGCTGGATTCCCTCGCGGTTTGTGGCGCGGCGTTACCGGTCAGTCCGCCGTGCAAAGAATTGAAGACTTCGACGGTTCCCTCGGTGGACCGCTCAAGAAGGACAAGCTCTGGTTCTTGTTGAGCGGGCGCAAGCAGCTCACTTTCGTGCAGGCGGCCAATTCCTTTTATCTAGATGGTAAACCGGGAGTGGAGCGTAGCTACATTTACAGCGGCGGTCTTCGCCTGACGTATCAGATCAATTCTAAGAACAAGTTCGCGGCCATGTGGACGCGGGATTGGAAAACTAAGGAGCAGGACGTTGTCACCGGAGGCCAGGTGACCGATATCAACCCGCTGGTTTCGTCGCTCGAACGCAGCCCGAAGATGTA
Source organism: Acidobacteriota bacterium (assembly GCA_003222755.1). Classification (GTDB taxonomy): domain Bacteria; phylum Acidobacteriota; class Terriglobia; order 20CM-2-55-15; family 20CM-2-55-15; genus 20CM-2-55-15. Next base: position 2,833 of record QHXA01000163.1, on the reverse strand, counting down.
TTACGTATTGCAGGGCCGGTGGACCGGCACACTCACGCCAAGACTACTGGTGCAGGCCGGCGCAACATTAACGAAGCTGGATTACAACATCCTTTACCATGCGGGCGTCGGAAAGACTCCGTTTACCCCCGAATGGTTTGCCAATGCACAGGAGCTGGATCTGGCGCTAAACGCACGGAGTATTGCGGGAGCCGTAAACACCTACTCCAAGTATGACCGGTACCTTTGGAACACATCGGCAACTTACGTGACCGGTTCGCACCAGATCAAGTTCGGAATCCAGGATACCTTTGGCATCGCGCAAGTGGACAACGTCGCCAACGGCGACGCCATTTATCAGTACACCAACGGCGTGCCACTGAGCATCCTGGCGTACAACACGCCGACGTATTCGAAGCCCCGCCTGAATCATGATCTTGGTATCTATGGGACCGACACCTGGCACATCAACCGGCTGACAGTGACGGCGGGCGTGCGGTGGGAGTATTTGTCGGCGCAGGTTGATGCGCAAAGTGCGCCCGCGGGCCGCTTCACCGCGGGGCCGCGCAACTTTCCTAAAATTGACTGTTCCGTGATTAAGGGGATGAGCTGCTTCAAGAACTGGTCGCCGCGGATTGGTTTTGTCTACGACCTGTTTGGCAACCACAAGACTGCGGTGAAGGCCGGCATAGGCAAATTCAATTCCCCCATCGCCGCCGGGGTTGTGACCAACTTCAATCCCATGACTCTCAGGAATCAGACGATTCAATGGCTGAATCGCCCCACTACTGCGTGCCAGTCTCACGACCCGATCGGATGTTACCCGCATGGCAATGGTTTCGGCGATGGTGATATCGGTCCCAATCCCAATCCCCGGTTTGGGCAGATCAACACCGTAAACCTCGACCCCAATTTCCGTCGCGAGTATCAGTGGCAATACAACGTGGGCGTGCAGCGCGAACTGAGGCGCGGCGTGACCATGAATTTCATCTGGTTCCATCAAGGGAATTATCAGGCGATCCATGTCGACAACAATGCCGTGCCGCTGTCTGCGTGGACGCCCTTCACAATCTATAATCCGCTGGACGGCACACCTGTCACTGTCTATAACTTGCTGCCTACCTATTTCGGCCTGACACCCGATCTTCATCAGACGAACGCACCGCAGAGCCGGCGCTCGAACGTTTATAACGGTTATGAATTCTCCGTGAATGCCCGGCTGCCGCGTGGCGTCTTCGTTCTGGCGGGCTGGACGATCGACCGAATCCTCGACAGAGGCTGTGACATGAATACGGATCCTTTGTCCACCGCTCTGAACGACCCCAACTCGCTCCGGTACTGTGACCATAACGGAAAGTTGTATCAGGATCTAGGCAGGATCGATGGGATACCGTACCGCAACGAGTTCAAGCTTCAAACCAATGTGCCGGTCAAATGGGGCGTCGAGGTCAACCTCTCGCTCTACTCCGACCCGGTTTTCAGCACGAATTACACCGTGAGTCCCGGCAACATCGCGCAGGCTGGAGCCGTACTAGCCGGCCAGGTGCAGGGATTTAAGACTGTGCTCTGGCCCATCACGCCGACCGTGAGGTATCCAGCCGACTGCAACTGTCCGAACCCAGGCGGCCTGGTTGATCCAGGCCTGACACAGGGCGCAGAGACGATCATGCTGGTTCCGCCCGGTTCCCGGCTCACGCCACGGCTGAATCAGTTCGACCTGGGGTTCCGCAAGGTTTTCCACATTCGCGAAAAGTTCACGATCATGAGCGAAGCTCAGTTTTTCAACGTCATCAACTCGAATGCAGTTCTCACGGAAAGCTACACGCTGGGATCCAGCATCAAACCCTATGTGGCAGGGGGACCCGGGGGCCGGCCGACGGCTGTCCTGAACCCTCGCATGACGCGGTTAAACTTGCAGTTCAAATTCTAAGACCGACCTCGGGACTAGACACAGGGACACAAAGCCACAGGCCGGCGCGGCGGATTTAAGGCAAGAATGTCCGGGCGGGCGGAAACGGAATAGGCTGCCGGCGGAATCGGTGATGAAATACAGCCACAATGCACCCTTGCCGGCGCCGCGTGCCGGTGATGCTGCGAGTTTGTGAGTGCAATCAGCCTCGCGAATGACGATAATCCCGACGTTTCGTTCGAGGTTTTGCAGGAGGGCAGTCTTGACTTTCGATGCGGGAACAACAGTTGGTCCATATGAAATCCTGTCGCATCTTGGCGCGGGCGGCCAGGGCGAGGTGTACAAAGCTCGCGACAAGCGGCTCAACCGCTTTGTCGCCATCAAAGTTCTTCTGTACAGCTTGTCCCAAAATGTGGAATTGAAGACTCGCTTCGAACGCGAAGCACAGACCTTGGCAAGTCTGAGCCATCCACATATTTGTCCCGTATTCGATGTCGGCCGGCAGGACGAAATCGATTACCTCGTGATGGAGTACATCGAAGGCGAAACGCTCGCCGAGAAGTTGAAGAACGGCCGGCTGCCCTTGGATCTCGCTTTGCGGCTCGCGATCGAGATCGCCGACGCGTTAGATAAAGCGCACCGTCAGGGCATTGCGCATCGCGACGTGAAGCCTTCGAACATCATGCTGACGAAGAGCGGCGCCAAGCTGTTGGACTTTGGTCTGGCAAAGAGAGGCGTGGAATCTAACATATCGAACTCCGTATCCCAGTTGCCCACCGATGCCGGCTTGACTGCGCATGGAACGATTCTGGGAACGCTGCAATACATGTCGCCCGAGCAACTCGAGGGTCAAGAAGCGGACGCCCGCTCCGACATTTTTGGTTTCGGCGCCACGCTCTACGAGATGGTGACGGGCGCGAAGGCATTCGAAGGAAAGAGTCACGT
>QHXA01000162.1:615-5710 GCA_003222755.1 Acidobacteriota bacterium | reverse complement strand
TCGATTCCGCTGCTCGCGGGCCGCAACTTCACCGATGCGGACACGCTGAGTGCGGCGAAAGTGGCCATCGTCAACCAGAGTTTCGTGCGCAAGTTCAACCTCGGCGGGAACGCCGTGGGCAGGCACTTTAGTGGTTACCCGTACGACAACATCAGAAAGGTCGAACTCGAGATCGTCGGCGTGGTCGCGGACGCGACGTATAGTCAGGTCAAGGGCGACATCCCACCGCAGTATTTCCAGCCGCGGCGTCAGAGCGAGAATCCCGACTCGTTGTTCTTCTACGTGGGCACTGGCATCGATCCTGCTGCGGTGATGCGCGCGATTCCGGGCGTGGTATCGCGGATCGATCGGAATCTGCCGGTCAACGGCCTTATCACGATGCGTCGGCAGGTGCACGACAACGTCTCTCTCGACCGCCTGATCGCGATGCTCTCGGGGGCTTTCGCGGGACTGGCGACGCTGCTCGCGGGAATCGGGCTCTACGGCGTGCTGGCCTACAACGTCGCGCAGCGCACGCGCGAGTTCGGCCTGCGTTTGGCGTTGGGCGCCGAACCAGCACGCCTACGCGCGATGGTGCTCCGGCAGGTCGGCCTGATGGCGTTGATAGGTGGCGTCATCGGAGTGGCGGCCGCCGTCGCTCTCGGTCGCACCGCCGAGGCCCTGCTGTTCGGCCTGTCGGGACACGACCCGTGGGTGCTGGCCGCAGCAGTGGCGGTGCTCTCCGCCGTGATGCTTGTTGCCGGCTACCTGCCAGCACGACGCGCCTCGAATATCGCGCCAATGGAAGCGCTGCATTACGAGTAACGACAGAACTCCTGATCCCGTTCGAGAACAAATGAGGATCGAGGAAATCCGGTTGAGCCGCGTTAGCCGCGTAGCGGCGAAAGATTCTGTGGCTACGCGCCATCAAAGGAGCTTCGCGACATTTTCTTGATGGCGCAGCCACCCCTTCTCGCTGAGGAGGGGATTAGCCTGCGCCCGAAAGTAGTTCCTTGGGGCTGAAAGTAGTTCCTCGGGAGGTCTGAACGAACATTGTCTTAACACGCGATTTCCCGGGCGGCGGCGGTTCAAGACAATATCCTGGGTCGCGTTTACGGCTTGTAAGAATTCAACATTCCGCCTTTCCAGAACGTAGGAGTTTACAAGCGCGGTCGGCGGCGAAGGCTACAGGTTCGATGCCCGCGTGCGATCACCGATGAATGACGGTATGATCCTCAAGAACGACTTCGGGGAGAGATGCGCATGTCTACGTCAACAGAGCCGAAATTGGATAGTGAAAAACAACATCCCGCCGCTGAACTTTCACGCCGCGAATTCGTTGCAGTGGCGGCGACAGCCGCTGGATTTGTACATCCCCGGATCCAAGCGCGTTCGGTCATTCCTCGCACGGATCTTTCGACTCTCACGCCCTATGGCAACGGCACGATCCCGGCGGGCATTCGGTCGCGCGCGGTCGCCAATGTGAACGGCCTTACCGTACATATGCTGGAGGCCGGCTTCGACGGGCCAGGCCGGCCGGCGGTTCTCCTGCTGCACGGCTTCCCAGAGCTCGCCTATAGCTGGCGCAAGGTAATGCTGCCGCTGGCGGCGGCGGGCTATCACGTTATTGCCCCCGACCAGCGCGGCTATGGGCGCACGACCGGCTGGGACGATTCTTACGACGCCGATCCTGATCCCTTCCGAATCCTCAATATGGTGCGGGATTCGATCGGGCTCCTCTACGCGCTCGGCCACCGCACGGTCGCGATGGTGGTAGGCCACGACGCCGGCGCGCCGGTCGCCTCCTGGGCGGCCCTCATCCGGCCCGACATTTTCCGCACAGTCACGATCCTGAGCTCGCCATTCGAAGGTCCGCCGTCACTCCCCTTTGATACGGCAAACGGCGCCGCAGCCCCACGCCCCGCCCTCACCGACGACGAGCTCGATGCGGAGCTAGCAAAGCTCAACCCGCCGCGGAAGTATTATCAGAACTATCAGCGCACACGCGGGGCCAACGACAACATGCTGCACGCGCCGCAAGGGCTCCACGCGTTCTTCCGTGCGTACTACCACTACAAGAGCGCCGATTGGAAAGCCAACAAGCCCCATCCTTTGAAGGCGCGGACCGCCGAAGAGATGGCGCAAATTCCCACCTACTACGTGATGGAGAAGGACAAAGGCATGGCGGAGACCGTCGCGCCTTTCATGCCGTCGGCGGCCGAGATCGCGGCGTGCAAATGGCTGACCGAAGACGAAGTGGAAGTCTACGCGACGGAGTACGGCAGGACCGGGTTCACCGGCGCGCTTCAGGGTTATCGCGTGCGACGCGGCTCGGATCCCAAGAGCGTCGCCGAGATGCTGACGTTCTCTGGGCGCACGATTGATGTTCCCTCCATGTACATCGCAGGCAAGAGCGACTGGGGCGTCTACCAGACGCCTGGCGCCGTCGAGAAAATGCAGAAGAGCGTCTGCACGCACATGATGGGATTCCATCTCGTCGATGGAGCTGGGCACTGGGTGCAGCAGGAGCAGCCGGAACAGGTGAGCACGCGACTCCTCGCATTCGTGCGGGAGTACGCGAAGCTGTGATCGGCGGCCACTGCGGCAGATCGGCCGCAGTGCCTGAAAGATCCGGACACGTTAGGAATTGCCTGAAAGAAAGCGATCCTCCGGCCTATCGAAACGCTGCAGCTCGAATTTAGAAATTGAGGCGCAGCGATCCCTGGAATCTCCGGCTTCCCGTCTTGTTCGTGATTGTTCCGAAAGCGGTCGTGCCCGTTCCATTGATATTCAGATTCGGAGCAGCCGGCAAAGGATGATTCAGCACATTGTACGCATCGACGCGCAACTGCATGCTCTTCGATTCGGTGATCCGGAATGATTTGCTGAGATTCGCGTCAATGCGCGGTAGTAACGGTCCCCTGATCACGTACTGACCTGTATTTTGCCGGATTGTGGTTAAAGATGCCGGTCGGGAGCGTGGCAAATATTATTATTGCTCTTCGGCGCGAAAATCGTTTGCCGCCGTTAGCGCAGGCCGGGCATTTCCTTTATCGCGCGGGTGACTCGTCGTCGGCGGGCCCTAACGCTTTTGTTGTTTCGAATAATCGATAAAGTTCAACTCTTGGCACTTCCCCGGATTGTATGGAGCGTCAGCGATAAAGACTGTGTCGGATCCCGTGTATTTGCCTTTCAAGTAGACAGGATCTTCGGCAACATAGCGGCGCGTCAATGCCATCTTATTCGGATCTAGTGAAAACTGTTCGACAACGTGCAGCTTGTCACTGTTGCGCACCGGCGTATTCAAGAAGCCTGGCAGGAATCCCACTGTATCGACGACGAGCGTGTCGCTTTCCCAGCGTCCAATCGAGTGGCCGGCGCGGGTCGGTTTGACGTTCTGCGGGTGTTCCTTCATGTTCATGTAAACCGTGCGTTTGAGTCCGAACTGGCCGTATTCCAGGACGATCGTATCTTTATTCTGCGTGATCCGGTTGACCGGTCCATCGAACGTCCAATCGAAGACGATGCTGGTCGATTCGCAGTGGAAACGTGGATTATCGTCGCGCTTGAAAGCCGCGGCTGCCTTTTCTCCGGCTTCCGTCAGTTCGGTCCCGCCGTAGAGTCGCGGCCCTGTGGCTGGACCACCTCTGCGTGCGCCGCCAGCGTTGGCCGGCCGTTCGCCGGGCTTGTATTGACCCAACTGGGTGAGCGGCACGAGGCCGCCGCCGGTGCCGCGCGGGTCAACCATAACGACTTGTTCGGGAGCCCACTCGCCCGAGATGTTCGGCTCGCCAGTTGGTCTCCGCAGGGGCCGGTTACTCTTCGGAGCGACAATCGGTCCCCTGACTTCCTGAAGACTGCCTTTTGACGCCTTGACGTACTGACCATACCGGTCCATGCGTGTTCCGTCCGCGAACAGGATTGTTTGCAGATAGCACGAATTCGGATCTGTTCTGTTAGGGGAAGCTTCGATCGTGATCTGCTGCCCCACTGGAAACAGGTCTGACGTCCAGCCTGAGCGCCGCAACACGTGCACGGAACGCATTTCACACCGGTGGTGGCTGACCTTCCCGTCTTTGTCAGTCACATCGAAATAAAGCCACGAATGTGGATTGATCAAATCGATACGCGTGAGCTTCGCTTTAAACTCGACGGTCTGGTTCAGGGCGTACTCTGCCCCGCCGTGGTGAGCGAGCGCAAGCTGGGGGAAGGTCAATACGATCAAGAATACGATGGCGCGATGCATGTTCGATCTCCTGTCGATGAAGGTCAACACTACAGCCTTATACTCCTGCGACCCGAAATCAGCAATCGGCCATCAGCCATGCCTGTTTTGGGGTGCGACCGGCGGCGGTCATAGATCGCCGCTTGCCTGGAGTTTGGACATTTTAAGATGAGCAAAACCGGAGCGTTGCTGAAGGAGAGACGCTTCGGCACCGCGGAGCGGTGCGAGGAGATTAGCCAGGGGTACGCGTTTTTTGCGTACCCCTGGTATTGAGACGCACTAAGAATGGCACCCCGGCAGGGGTGCGAGGAGTCCGCGACACCCTTTCAGGGTGCGGATATTCCAGAGTGTCGAAGTATCCCAGCGGTACGCAAAAAACGCGTACCACTGGCTAATTTCCCAGCACCGTTCCGCGGTGCGAAATGTCCAAACTCTAAGCGGCGGTCATAGACCGCCGCTACAGTTTTGGAATTAGAATATGGAAACGCCGAGACGGCGCGAGCCGCCGTCTCGGGTAAAAGGTCTTATTTCGGCTGCGGGACAACGCGTAGGTAGGGTTTGGGCGCCTTCCAACCGCCGGGAAATTTTTGCTTGGCTTCTTCGTCCGATACGGTCGGCAGGATAATTACATCATCGCCCTGCTTCCAGTTTACCGGCGTAGCTACCTTGTGCTTAGCAGTCAGTTGAATTGAATCGACGACCCGCAGAACTTCGTCGAAATTGCGGCCGGTGCTCATGGGGTAACTGAGCATCAACTTGATCTTCTTGTCGGGACCGACGACGAACACCGTCCGGACTGTTGCATTGCTGGCTGCGGTGCGGCCTTCGGAGCTAGTTCCGGCCTCGGCGGGCAACATGTCATACAGCTTCGCAACCTTGAGATCGGGGTCG
>QHXA01000162.1:0-606 GCA_003222755.1 Acidobacteriota bacterium | reverse complement strand
ACGGATAATTTACCTTGTGGCCCTGAGTCTCTTCGATGTCGGTGGACCATTTTCCGTGACTGCTCACCGGATCCACACTGAGGCCGATAATCTTACAGTTGCGCTTCGCGAATTCAGGCTGAAGCCCGGCCATGTAGCCGAGTTCGGTTGTGCAAACAGGAGTGAAGTCTTTAGGGTGCGAAAACAAAATGGCCCAACCGTCGCCGATCCAGTCATGGAAATTGATCCTGCCTTGCGTTGTTTCGGCAGTGAAATTAGGGGCCTCGTCGTTTATGCGTAGGGACATAGTTCATCTCCTCTCTTGTCCGAGTGTTGGTGGCTCACGCAAGTACTCCAGTATACTTCGTCACAGCCCCAACGTCGCCGGTTGTTATATCGAACGATATGGAACATATGGAAGACGGTCATGGTCCATGGACAATGTAATTGCGCTCGGTGCGGACCGCATTGCGAAACAGTCCCATGCAATGGATAATCGCCGCATGCGCTTACATCAACTCGCTGCTTCTGATCTGCTTATTCGTTGTGCCGGTTGCGGCGCAGTCTTCACGTAGCGATGTCTTCCAGGCGTCGCGCGCGTGTCTCGATCATGCGAGTTGCGGCGAA
>QHXA01000296.1 GCA_003222755.1 Acidobacteriota bacterium | reverse complement strand
TCACGACCCTCCTCCGGAGGCAGATCGGAGAAGTAGATCGAGAAGGGACCGAGCGAGCAGACCACGCTAACCTCATGGCCAAGACGGTCCATGTGTTCGAGCTGTCGGTCGAGGTCGAACCATTCCGCCCAAGAGTTGAGCGACGGGCGTCCTTCATGTCCCACATAGTTGTATCCGCCGCGGCTGTTGCGTTCCGCCCGATGATAGCCGCTGCGATTGCACAGCTGCTCCAAGATCTCTCTCGGCCACCAGTGGAAATGGGAGTCGATGATCCGCATGGCGTCTACCTTGGATTCGGCTCGGATTTTGCATCTGCGTTGGACTGCTACGCCGAGCGCTGTGTGATCCGCTTGCAGAGCATAGCACACCGGTCCGAGGCCACCGGATCAACTCCGCCACTCCCCCAAGGCCAAATAGATCAAATTCTGTAAAACATGACGCGGCCGGACGCATCTAATTGATGGAGGAAATCGAAGTCGACAATATTCCTCGTCAGGACTGTGTGCCCGTGCTTGCGCGCGGTCGCGAAAATCAATGCGTCGTTTAAAATGCGGCGCCGGTCCGACTTGGGTACTCGTTGAAGGCGGGCAATAGTGCCGGTGAGGATTCCAGCATCGCGCCATATCTCGCGGTCCGGGGAGATCAAGCGATGCTGCGGCATTCGATCAATCATCGCGATGATTTGCTTGACGGCATCTCGAGTGTTGGCGTGAGCCGGATTCAGTAAAGCGCAGGCCGCCACTAGTTCGTTTTCAGCCACACTAGAATGCCACGCATCTGCTGCTCGCAGCATTGGTTCCAAGATTACAGGAAACCGCCCTTGCAGAATGTCTACGTACACCGTCGTGTCGTAGAGCAAAGAGCGAGACTTCTCAGAACTAGTGCCAAGGAAGGAAAGTTCTGACTCTTGCCGCTGCTTTAGCTGGCGCCGGTGTTTGTGCGGCTTTAACCGCCGCGAGGCTCGCTCAAAATCACAACTCAAGGTCGACATCCGGACTGACTGTGCCCCTCCGAGAGAGCAGCCACTCAGGGTAATCATCCGCTACTGCCAGGTTTGCTAAAGCGACTTCAAGGAGCTCTGTGTCCGACTGTATACCCGTGCGGGCTTTCGCCTTACTCACAAGAGCTTCAGGCATACGACCTCGTACCATTTTGGTTCGCGCTCCACGAAATAGACCTTTCTCTTTCGCGATTGTCAGTATGTCCTTTAACTTGCGCGCGCCACTTTTCATCACAATCTGCTCCTGTATCACAACACCATGGGGATTGTAGCACGGATCAGCCGGGGCTTCAGTCTCTCCCACGCCGCGTCGCCGAACCGGCACTGCCGTCATGATTTCGGTTTTTTGAACGGAATCGCCATGCTTTCCGCTCCTCTGCCGAATGTGATCCTCAGAATGGAAGCTTTCCGCATGGTTGGCCGCCGTGGGAGTTCTACGAGCGTAACGAATAGCGCAAAATCTTAAACGAAGGCCGCCTTGTTTAGCGCAATGTGCGCGTGTTCGTGGATGAGACTCGCAGCTCGATATAGTTCGCGCGCAAGCTGGTCCGTAATCTCAACATCGTGAGTCATCGATTCTTTCAGTCTCGCCAGAATCGACTCGGCGTTGTCCGGAATGAGGCCGGAGGTGATGAATTGCGAATGCAGGATTTGGGCTGACGGCTGGTGGTCTTGTTTCGCCGCTTCGTCAATTCCGCTGAAGTAACACAATGCACGCAGGCCTGTTCGGACGGCTTCATGGACGCTTGGGAGCGATTCGACCGGGAAACCGCCATCGACGAGAAGCGCGGACATCCGCATTTTCCGATCGGCGGCTTCGAAAATCTTCCATGCCTCGGATCGGCGGCGCTCGCGCAACACAGAAGTGGCATCGGCCAACAGCGGGCTTTGGTGAAGCCGCACGTGAGGCGCGCTTCGCTTGAAGACGCCGGAATCCAGGAGCTTGTTGATAGTTTCGTAGGTATGGCGATCCAGGATTTCCAGAAGGGGCGCATTGCCGTTTTCTCCGAAGCGATCCCGCAGAGACTTTTCGATGACCGGCGCCAGTTGGGCGGCGGCTCCATCGACGACAGCAAGCACACTCTTCCGGTCCGTTCCGTTGCCGGAGACTTCCAACAGAAGCAAACGCTCGGACAATCGAGCCGAAAGATCGTCCCGCAACATCTCGTACGGATCCGCAAGCGCAGCCGGCGTTGGCCGTTCCACGGGCTTTGCAGCCTTAGCCACAGGAACAGCCTTTGCGAGATCCACTCCCATTAATTCTTGTATCCGTTCGATGAACGCCACGCGGCCCGACGGCATTTTGATGGAATCCAGATCGCCTCGGCCATCGAGGACACCATCCGCAAGTTGCTGCTTCTGGCTCATAAGGCCGAGCATGCGATGTTCAATGCTGTTTTCACACACCAGGTTGATCACGCTGACCGGTCTCGTTTGATGCTTGCGCCACGCGCGCGCGATCCGTTGTTCGAGCTTGGCCGGATTCCAAGGCAGATCGAGATTGATCACTACGTTCGCCGCTTGAAGATTTAGTCCGACGCTGCCTGAATCGCTGGATAAGATCAGCCGGCAGTCCGGATCGTTCTTGAAGCGATTGATCTCTTCACGGCGCATCTTCTGCGGCACCGATCCGGTATGCCAGGCGAAACCGACGTCCATAGCGTCTGCTGTCTCGCGCACAAGGTCGAGCATGCGTTCCCACTCGGAGAAAATCAGCACCTTGTTTTCCTTCAAGACCAGCACCTCTTCAAGGATGCTTTCCAGCTCGGTAAGCTTCGGACTCAAGCGGCAGTCGCGGTCGAGAATGTAAGGCGTATCACAGATCATACGCATACACGCGAGCCATTTCTGCAGTAACTCGAGTTCTTCTTTCGTCAGCGGGCGCTTATGGAGCATGGTCAGCAATTTCGCGACGCGAAAGTTGTAATCCTCGTACCTCAGCTGCTGTTCCGGCGCCATCTTCACGAAATAGTTGTTGATGGTCCGCTTCGGCAGCTGGTCTTCCACTTCGTCTTTGCGGCGGCGCAGGATGAGCGGCCGGATGCGTCGATGCAGCTCATCGAGGTTTTTGTAGTCCTGAGGCATTCCGCGATCGTCGAGATCGTAGAATTCGCGGTTGAACCGGAACAGCGGACCAAGAACATGTGGATCGATCATCTGAAAAATGGAGTAGATCTCGTCAATGCGATTCTCCAGCGGCGTGCCGGTGAGCACAAACGCATACGGGCTCGACAATTTCTTTACAGCATTGGCTGTGGCCGTTTGCCAGTTTTTAATGCGCTGCGCTTCGTCGAGAATTACGACGTCCGGTGCGATCAGGTGTCCCATCTCCTCGACGTCCATGCGTACTTGTTCGTAAATGACGAGATAGAAGAACGACGGCTCGCGGTATAACTTGAGACGCTCCGCTCGCGGGCCCCATATTATTCGCGCGGGCAACCCGGTGAACTTGGCGATCTGTTCCTCCCATTCCGTCTTCAGCGAGGCCGGCGAAACCACCAGTACACGCTCGATTCTCCGCGTCCGGCGGAGAAGCTCGCAGGCGGCAATCGCCTGCACCGTCTTGCCAAGTCCCATTTCGTCTGCAAGCAGCGCGCGCTCGTTGAAGGCTAAATGCAGCATGCCTTCTTGCTGATATGGGTAGAGCGGGACCTTGAGGAACTCCAGCGCTTGCTTCTTGTCGCGTACGTCGCGCAGAAAGCTGTCTCGGGATTTCAGCTTCTCCTGACGGCCGCGCAGCGCGGAAACCCACTCTTCCACATCGCGCCCGATTCGGAACAGTCCGCGGGTACGCGGTGGAAGCGCTGCGATTGCCCGGCTCAGCGCGGGAACGGAGGCGACAGGATCGCCAAGAAGCGCGCCTGCGCTCGAAAAAAATTCCGCAGCAAGCCGCCGGCCAGTAATCGGCACGATCTCCGGCCATGCGATCCGGATCTCCGGCGCACCTCGCCGTAAGAGATAGATTTCGATTCGCGGCGAAGCGGCGTTGTCCTTGATAAGCTCTGAATGGTTCTTTCGAACATGGGCCAGCACAGCTTCGATGTCAGCTTCGATGTGCTTGCATGTACCCAGCCCATTAACGTTGTAATCGGGACAAGTGCAGGAATTCCGAAACTCGGACAGCGACCGGATCTCCACCGAATAGGACAAATTCTCGAATCTGGCTTTAAGCGATCTCACCGAAAATGTCCCGTAGATCGGATGATCCGGCTCCAGCGGGTCGATCTTCATTGCATCCAGCGACGCACGAAGGCGGCGTCTTGCGATCTCGTCCTCGTCAGTCGTGTTCCATCCGTTGAAAGTTGGCTTTGATGCAGTCTTCTTATGGTCCTTGCGTAGCGGTTTACTCATGGGTTCTGCCCGATTGAAAATTGCTGATCTCTGCGTATGAAGCAGCAATATCCGCCAGCCCTTGGACAATAGTGGTCCGCGTCGGACTGTTTCCCTGATATGCCGCGCCATGCTTCGCGACTGGCTAGCCGCTCCGCGGCAACTTTGGTTGGTTTTCTTGGCAGTGATGCTGCTGACCTCGACGCCCGGGTGTTTAGGATGGCCGCTGCTTGCGCAGGAGCGGCAGCTTGCCAACCGCTTGCCAAACAACCTCAGCTTGACGGCCGCCAGCTATCGCTTGCCGTTACCGACAGTGATGACCGTTATGTGCTAGGGCACACGCGCGGCCCACTATTCGTCCACCAATCGGGGCACTGGACCAGTGGCGTTGTCATCGATTCGAAAAGGCCGCTTCAATTACCGTGATTGCGGAAATAGAAGCGCCTTCGCACGCTCCGGCGTTTCGCGACGATTCTGTTTTATGATATCGGGCCGTGCGATGGCTTTATCGACTGAAGGACACCGTTTCCTCGCAAATCCGGAACAGCGCCGCCAGATATTCGGGGAAGATTAAGGTCACTTGCGGAACGAACACTGAATTTCGAGCGTTCATCAACGATGGGACGCAGCATGTCGTGAGCATTTATGTGGCGGGTAATGCGGTTGTGGTCTGTTGCGACTGTCCGGCGCGGGAAAAGCGCGTGTTCTGCTCGCACATCTGGGCTGGGCTGGCCGCAGCGGAGTCCGGCGGACATCTGTCACGAATTGAGACGATGCGCTGGCCGTCGATCCGGCTTGAAGGCGTCAAGGGAGCTGCTGCCGTGCAGTTCGAACCGCCTTCCAGGCCGGAAAAGCCGACGCCCTGGAAGACAGAATTGTCCGCGTTGCGGGAGCGAGTCGCGCCTGCGTGGAGCGGCTTCACTGAACCGCCCCGCCAGATCTTCTATACGGTCGATTCGGAGGAATGCATTCACCGCAGTGCCTTGATTGTTCAGGTCGAAGTGAGCCGGTTAAAGAAGGATGGCGGCTGGGGCAGGCCGAACTGGCATGAAATCGAAATTCGATGCGTCTCCCAGCTTGATGAAGTCGACCGGAAGCTGCTTGGCATTCTAGGAAGCGACGTCACGTCTGGTTCGTACTCGAACTTTATCCCGGACCCCGACAGCGTCAAATCGAAGCGCCGGGTTCCGCGTGGGGCCTACGATCTGTTGATCCCGATGCTGTGTGCCACGGGACGATTCATGCTGGAGCCATCGGGGTTGCCGGACAAGTTTCAGCCGCTGCATTGGGACGACGCAGAGCCGTGGAAACTGGAAGTAACTGTCAGGAAGGATGAACAAGCTGAGGTGTTTGTTGTCAGTGGGTGGTTGAAACGGGACGGCAAACAACTGCCGGTCTCCGAACCGAGACTTCTGATTCCCGGTCTCGTCTTTTTCCCGGATCACGTGGCTCGGCTCGATGAAGGCCACGGTCTCCAATGGGCCTTGTTGCTTCGAAGAACGGGTGATTTAGCGGTGCCATTCGCCAACAGACTCGAGTTCATGGCGGAGATTGCTCAATTTTCCGTGCTTCCTTCAATTGAACTCCCGGAGGAGATAACGATTCATCCCGGCCGTTTTGCGAATCCGCCAATCTTGAGGATTTCGAAGCCGCAGTACAGCGCGCCGAGACTGTGTTGCGAAGTCGCTTTCGACTACGGCTCGGTTATAGTCCCCGAAGCGCAAAAGGCCTCGGTCGTGGACGACCAGGCAACCGGCCGGCTGGTGCACCGCCGAAGAGCAAGCCCGGAACCGGCTGAATCTTCTGGGTGTGTACCGAACATCCGAATACAGTCTCGGCCGCGGTAAGTGGGAGGTTTCGACGTCGCGCGTCCCTGCGCTGGTCCGGCAGTTAGTGTCTGAAGGGTGGCGCGTCGAGGCGGAAGGCAACCTCTACCGCAAAGCAGGCGCCTGCAGGATTGACGTCACCTCCAATATCGACTGGTTCGAACTAAACGGTCACGCCGAGTTTGAAGGCGAACAACTCGCATTGCCGGAACTCCTGAAAGCTTTGGGGCGCGGCGAGGATATGGTCCGGCTGGGCGATGGATCCTTCGGGCTGTTGCCCGAAGAGTGGCTGAAGCGCTCCTGCGCCTTCGGCAGGCAGCGTGTCACCCCGGCCTGATCGATAAGAAGCGCCTGCCCGAGTCGAGTTCGAAAGTCGATTCGCTCGTTGCCCAGCTCATCGAAGTCGTTTCCGAAGGACACAAGGCTCTGGTGTTTTCACAGTTCACAAGCTTCCTGGCGATCGTAAAGAAACAACTCGACGCGAATAAGCTGGCTTATGAATATCTCGACGGCCAGACACGG
>QHXA01000295.1:28065-28572 GCA_003222755.1 Acidobacteriota bacterium | reverse complement strand
TCCAATATTGCATATTGGGAGACCGCGGTCGTACCCACTACCAACACTTCTGCGTGTTCGACAACGGCATCCAGGTCGGTTTGCAACAGTGTACCTATATGGGGAATGGTGGATTCAATGAACTGACGATTGGACCCGATCAGCTGGCCAAGTGAAACGTTTTCGTCCCAAATCCGCACATCACAGCCTTCGGCAATCAGCTTTTTCACCAACTCTACCATTGGACTCTCGCGCAGGTCGTCTGTGCCTGGCTTGAAGCTGAGGCCCAACACCCCAACTCTGCGCTTCCCAAGACACAGAATCGCCTCCGCAGCTCGTTCAATGTGCTCGTTGTTGCTGGATAAAATAGATTCCAGCAAGGGCAACTTCAGGTCTAGCTCCTTGACCCGGTATATTAGTGCGCGGAGATCCTTTGGAAGACATGACCCTCCGAATGCGAACCCAGGACTCAAATAGACCGGCGATATGTTCAAATGCGTGTCCGACTTGAATATGTCACTCACGATC
>QHXA01000295.1:26752-28031 GCA_003222755.1 Acidobacteriota bacterium | reverse complement strand
ACCGATCTCGTTAGCGAAGGCGACTTTCAGAGCATGGAACGCATTGCACGAATACTTGATCATTTCCGCGGCTGGAATTGGAATCAAATAAAGAGGAGTGGACAAAAAATTGTGCAGGTCGCGAATCGGGGCAGCCTTGGCGGGATCGTCAGTGCCGATAATCGTAAATGGAGGATTGAAAAAATCGTCGACGGCAGTGCCTTCCCGCAAGAACTCTGGATTGAAACATACGAGGAAATCACGCCCCGCCTTCTTGCCGCTGGCCATTTCAATCGCAGGGGCAATTACATTTTCTGTCGTGCCAGGCAACACGGTACTGCGGACCACGATCCAGTGGAATGCGTTTTTCATCCTCAAGGACGCACCGATATCCGCACAAACTTTCCGTATATGTGAAAGGTCTAGCTTTCCATTCCGCTGGCTCGGTGTGCCGACCGAGACGAATGAGATCTCAGACTCAGCGATGGCCGAGACGGAATCACAGGTGGCGGAGATGAGACTTCTCGCGTGAGCATTCGCTATCATCTCCTCAACGCCTGCTTCTACGATTGGACTTAACCCCGCCTGGATACGTTCGAGCTTCAACGGATTTGGATCGACACCAATGATCCTATGCCCACGCGATGCGAGACAAGCTGCCGTCGTCGCTCCTACATAACCCAGTCCAAAAATGCTGATCGACTTCATAGATTAGAAATTCATTGTGGCTGCTATTCCGGTTCCCGGCTGGAAAGGTAGTTGCGAATTTCCTCTGCTGCGACCTTATGGCCTTCTTTGGTCCAATGAATATCGATAGGAAAGTAGAGCGGATCTCCCGAAGCCGGGTGATGCCGAAAACTTTCCAGGAGGGACAAACAATGCATGCCGTGAGCGTCGCAATATTGCCGAATTACGGTTGCAGCCTCGGAATATCCCCTCGCGACCTGTTCTGCAGTCGGTATTAAGACCACAACCAGACCAATGCCGTGATCTTTCACCAATCCATACATTTTATCCAGCACTCGGTAAAAGATCTCGTATCGCGTGCTTACTTCGGTCTTGTGCAAGTCCGCCTGTTCGAGCTGCTTCATACGCCGAGACAAGAGCGGCTGATAGATTCGAGAATTTACAAAGTAGTACAGAAAACTGTGGTTATTCAGAACCATCCGAAATGGAACGGGAATAATGAATTTCTCGTAATACGACGCATTGAGCGTCTCAACAATCACAAAATTACTATGTTGAAACGTCGCATAAGGGCGCGGACCGAATCCTGGATAATAGGTCAGCGCGTTGTCGG
>QHXA01000295.1:25870-26747 GCA_003222755.1 Acidobacteriota bacterium | reverse complement strand
TAAGGTCGTTCTCATAAAACATCAAGAGAACCACGTTGGGCTCGAATTTCAGCCCTTCAGACGCAAGATACAAATATTCCTGCACCGTTCCGTAGCCACCTACACCTGCGTTAAGAACCTGGAAGCGAGAGTCCGTCCGTTCGAGTTGAGCTGTAAAAAGGTCCGATTCGTCTACTTGAACCCCTTCCGTAAACGAATCACCGAGCGCGACAATTCGAAACGTCTCTGGGGTATGTTCGCGGGTGCGGAGAGGACCTCGATGCCCGTAGGAATTCTGGACGACCCACACCTTTTCGCCGAACTCGTTGACAAACGCTCGGCGAACATTCGGAGAGTGCCTCCAGCCCAACAGCGGATCGAAAATCATCATCTTGGGATATATCAGACCGGCGTAGGCACGAAGACCAATCTCGAACAACAAAAGGGATGCGAGAATGGACGTCAGAGCGAGAACCACATTTGTAGTAGTTCCTGTCCGTTGCTGTTTTTTCTGTTTCAACTGCTACCGTTTTGCGATTTTCGTTGCTTCCATCGTTACGTTACCTTGCATTAGCAACTCATCAAGGATCTTCATCGAATTTGGCCATGTATGGCTGTGATTCAGGTGCTTGCATGCGGCCGCCGACAGATCTCTGCGTAGATTTTCGTTCAACAATATGTCAACCAGCTTTTCGGCGAACTTGTGGGGGTGTTCTGCAACGAGCAAGTGGCGGCCTGGAATAGCTTGGATTCCCTTGGCCGCCTGCGGGGTCGCCACGACTGGAATTCCCATTGCCATCGATTCCAATATTTTGTTTTGTGTTCCTCTTGCAATTCGTAGCGGCGCGATCGAAACAGCAGCCTCCTTCAAGTACATCCTTACATCAGGGACATGACC
>QHXA01000295.1:22464-25824 GCA_003222755.1 Acidobacteriota bacterium | reverse complement strand
GATCCCGCACTCGGCGCGAAGGCTCCGAGCCGACGACAATAAATTTGGCGGCCGGTATCTGCTTCCGCACTAATGGAAATACGTCTTCTGCGAAATAGCACACGCCATCGATGTTTGGAAAGTAATCCATTCGTCCCAAGAATACAATTATCGGTTCAGCAGGCCTACGGACCTCAGTAGGGCTAAAGTATGTAGTGTCGACTCCATTGGGAATAATAGTGCAAGGCATGCCAGTCCCAAGACTCTCGAACTCCTCCTTTTCGCCCTGAGTCGTCACAGTACAGTGGTCAAACTTCGCCGCGACTCGGCTCTCGTATGTTCGAAGTTTCTTTGCCTCGAAAGCATAGCCCGAAGACAAAGGAAAACTCCGATGGTGCCCGTATTCACGCCATTTTGCGGAATCGATGTCGCAGAAATCGAGTATGCGCAGAGTACCGTGCGTCTCTTCTATGTAGTGTGCAACAAAAGCGCAGTGGGCCATCACGACATCAAATTTGGTGGACTGTATTGTCTCATCAATCCTTCGATGCAAGTGCGAAGACCAGAAATAAGCTACCGACGATGGGACAGACGTGGGCAGAGCCTTAAACGCGTTCAGCCACCGTACACGGTCTGGAACGACCTCCGCGATTACTCCGTCACAGTACTTTTCTAGTCTTTTACCTTCATCAAGTTCTTCTGGTGTATGCGCTAAGCTGGCGACGATAACCGAGTGTCGTTGCGAGAGGTGTTCAATCATGTTGAACGAGCGGATCTTACCTCCACTGTTCGGCGGGTAGGGTAATCGGTGACAGACAAACAGTACCTTCAATAGGCCCCCGTTTAATGGGTTACACGCGCTTGACGGCGATCAAGCTTGTGCCTGGTGTCGCCATATGGCCCAACCACCTCAGGAGTGGAACGGCGCGTATGCAGTGGAGAATACTTCTCGCAAAGGGTCCCTTGCCTGAGCTATCTACCGAATCAAATCGGTCGAGAGACTCGAATCCTTTCAACTCCAGGAAATCGCGTAGGCGATAAAAGGTAAACCAATTTTCCGCAGGATATTTTGCGTAGTTCGCAAGCTGAGGACGTGTGGTCTTGGCCAATTTTTCGCAATATCGCTTCACGGCGCCTGGATACCAGCTATAAAGAGGAAGGTTGAATTCCTGCTGGATGGGACACAGCACATTAGTAGTCGAAAGGAACAAGACGCCACCGGGCCTCACAATCCGAGAGAATTCCTTAAGGCAACTTTCCCAGTCTCCAACGTGTTCTAGTAGTTCGACGGCCAGGCACACATCGACATAGTCGTCTGGCCACGGCAGCGAAACTGCGGATCCCAGAACAAGATCGATCTGATATCCCGCTTTTGCGGCGCGCCGGCGAGCGAGTTCCAGCAACGGTTTGTTTACATCAAGCCCGTGGACCTTACATCCTAATTCCGCCCAAATCATGCTTTGTGTACCGGCGCCGCAGCCGATATCGGCGACCTCGCACGGCCGGAGATCGGCCAGACTCGGCCTAAGGCGCATCACTGTGTCGCGTATCGACCGGAATCGATGAAT
This sequence comes from Acidobacteriota bacterium, assembly GCA_003222755.1. Classification (GTDB taxonomy): domain Bacteria; phylum Acidobacteriota; class Terriglobia; order 20CM-2-55-15; family 20CM-2-55-15; genus 20CM-2-55-15. Next base: position 24,277 of record QHXA01000295.1, on the reverse strand, counting down.
GGCGCCCGGGCTGGCGCTCTCGCTTGCGTAATATTGGTAAAACTCTTCGTGGCTCCCGTGATCCCAGTTGCCACCGGTTTTAGAATTCATCGCGATGAGATAAGTTGTTGATCAAGCAGTCAACGGGGGCTAAACCCACGCGGCTGCACACTACAATCGAGATCTAGAGTCCGAGCCAGCGTGCAATGATGTTTCGTTGCATCTCTGATGTGCCGGAGTAGATGGTGCTGGCTACGGAATCGCGAAGCGCGCGCTCAACGTCATAATCGACCATATAGCCGTAACCACCATGGATCTGCACTGAATGAAGCGCTGTTTTGAGCAGTGATTCGCTCACAAATAATTTTGCCATTGCCGCGTCCAGCGAAACGGTCTTCTTCTTTTCCAGTAATGAAGCTGCCTTGTAAACCAGCAGACGAGCGGCTTCCAGTTGCACCTTCATGTCGGCGATCTTGTGAGAGATGGCTTCGAATTTGCCGATTGTCTGGCCGAACTGCTTACGTGCTTGTCTCAAGCAGTCGTTCCATTGCACCGACATGGCTTGCGAAAAGGCAGGTCCTTTCCCAATCCATGGCGTGCGTAAACACGGTACTACCGCCTCCCAAGCCGCCCAAGATCGCGTCTTCTCTGACAAATACATCCTCGAATACAAGTTCACCAAGAGGAGAAGTGCGCAATCCCATCTTTTCGAACTTCTGACTTGCGCGAAAACCTGGAGTTCCCTTCTCTAGAAGGAACCCAGTGATTCCTCCGTAGTAGCCTTTTTCGGGATTAGTGACCGCGAAAGCAATCACCAGATCGGCAATAGGCCCATTGGAAATGAACATCTTGGTCCCGTTAATCCGAAATCCCCCGTCAACGGCTTTGGCTCTTGTTGACATCGAGAAGGCGTCCGAGCCTGACCCCGGTTCTGTCATGGCATGGACCCCGATCAAGCTGCCATTACACAAGCGGGGAAGATAGCGCGCCTTCTGTCCGTCGGTTCCGTACTTCCAAATGGGAACCACACATGAAAGCAGGTGTGCACAAAGCGAGAAGACCAGCCCACCGTCGTGACATCCGTACCCAAAAGCCTCAAGAGCAATTGCGGTGGAAAGCGGATCAAGACCACTTCCGCCATACTCTTCCGGCACGGGAAGTCCCTGAAGACGCATTTCCCCGCATTTAAGCCAGAGATCGCGCGAGAATGCCTGCTCGCGATCTCGTTCTTGAATTCCCTTGTTCAACTCGTTCGAAGCGAACCGGACGATCGTGTCCCGCAACATTCTTTGTTCATCGCTCAGGGAAAAATCCACTAGTGGCTCTCCTTCAGCGTCTGGTAATCAATTTTGTCTGTCGAGGTTTTGGGAAGCGAGTCCTTAAAAGAGAACAAGTCCGGAATCATGTAGGGTGGAAGAATACCCATGCAGAATTGCTTCATCTCGATAATCGAAGGGCGCTTTCCGTCTTGGCAGCTGACAAACGCCCGAATGCGAACACCAGAATCGGGATCAGCTAATGCGATGACGGCCGCTTCTTTAACAGTCGGGTGACGGTAAAGAGCTGCCTCGATCTCACCTAACTCGACACGATAGCCACGCCGCTTGACCATCCGATCCCGCAGGCCAATCAAAACGTAATCTCCGTCGGGTTCCTCAACGATGATATCTCCGGTACGATACCATCTCTCTCCAGAAGCACCCCAAAAAGCACGTCCAGTCTGTTCAGGCAGGTTCCAATATCCTTGCATCACGCTCGGACCTTGTATGCACAACTCACCTCGTTCACCCTTAAGAACTTCGCGACCGTCTTCATCGAAGACCTTAGCTTCAAG
>QHXA01000295.1:21854-22427 GCA_003222755.1 Acidobacteriota bacterium | reverse complement strand
GGAAAGGCTCTGTACGCTCGGCAGGTATATCGGATGGAATCTCGTAGAATGTACACACATTCGTTTCAGTGGGCCCATATAGGTTGAAGTACTGCGGCTTGGGCAGGAGAGACTTCAGCGCTCTTAGATGTTTCACCGGGAAAACCTCTCCGGCAAAAAGCAGCATGCGCAGGGACGAGTAATCATATTTTTGCAAATCTCCATACTGAACCAGCAGTGTGAGTATCGATGGTGCAGAGTACCAAACTGAAATACGGCTCTTGGAGATCAAATCCGCAAGACGCGCCGGATCTTTACCAGTCTCTTCTGATACCAAGACCAAGGTCCCGCCCGAAGCGAATGCCGTGTATATATCAAGAATTGATAAATCAAAATGTAGCGGAGCGTGAGAGGAGAATCGATCCGAGCGCCGAGGCTGGAACGTGTCGATGCACCAGTTCACGAAACTCGTACCATTCCGATGCGAAAGCATTACACCTTTGGGCTTTCCAGTCGAACCCGATGTGTAGAGGATATATGCCAGATCGTCCGGCGAGATCCTCTGGTCATAAACGCTAGACGATGTTTTTCCCC
>QHXA01000295.1:21226-21659 GCA_003222755.1 Acidobacteriota bacterium | reverse complement strand
CCCAGCTTCAAAATGCCCATTATTGCCGCGATCGCATCGATCGATTTATGCATATAGATTCCTACTCGATCTCCGCGACCGACACCGGATTTGCAAAGACAATTGCAGACAGCGCTGGAAAGAACGTTAAGTTCCCGGTAACTGATCTTACCCTCCCCCGGCTCCTCAATTGCAATGTTGTCAGGAAACAATCGGGCCGAGTGATCGAGGTATTCGTTCATTAAATTTCGAGTAAACATGAAATCCTCCGTCCACCTCGGGCTTGACACAACGTCACGCTTTGAATGCTCGAAGGAAACTATTGGTGTTGTAGATTGACATCGGCCGGAAGTCGATGTTTACAAAACCTGCGTCTCTTAACCACTGCGTGGTTTCCGCCACTGAATGATTCCTTCCGTTCGAGGTAATGCAGAGTTGGATGAGATCGAGAAAC
>QHXA01000295.1:13256-21136 GCA_003222755.1 Acidobacteriota bacterium | reverse complement strand
AACATATGTAAAGTATTTGAGACAAGAATCATGTCGTATGATCCTGGAATATCGCAGGCGAGCGCATCAAGAGGCAAGTAATGGACTTGATTCCGGAGCGTGTATCTGGCCTGTACTTCCTTTGCAACGCTTAGAACGCCAGGAAGATCCAACAGGTATACTTCCAATGATGGATTCCGCATCGCAAGGTGGAACGCGTAGGTGCCGGGGCCGCAACCAAGATCTAGCAGAGTCTTACAACCTGACGTGTCCAAGTAGTGCGCCAATTCCTTTCCGCGAAGCGCTGCGTAGTTGTGCATAGCCAATGTAAACTCGCGTGTCTGCTCCTCATCTGCTCCTAAATGGTGCGATGGATCAACCGTCGGCGCAGCTGTCAAGACTGCTTCGTCGAGTCTGGATAGAGCGAAACGAAAATAGTCCAGATTGCGGATCCAGTTTCCCAGGTAGTTCTCTCCGGCGGAAGGTAAAAGAGTCGACCGAAAAGTACGCCCTACGCGAAAACTTATGCCGTCTTTCGTTTCAAGTAGCTTTAAGACAACTCCCGCATTTAATAACCGGCCGAGCGGTTCAGAGCGAGTTTGCATCGCGGACGCGAGTTCGTCCAATGTCTTCTCACCCTCGCCTACTATTTCGAATACCTTTAATTTGAGCAGTGCAAAGAGAATACTGGATTGAAAGAAACCTTCCGCTAGGGAAAGGACCTCCAACTGATCCTTTATAACTTGTGTATCAGACATAGAGATTTGCTCTATCACAAGAGCATCCCTTCTGGATGAACTATGCAGTCACGCCCTTTAGCCCGCGCTCGCACAGAAAACGCCGACGACTACATTTACAATTTGGAGCGGACAAGACTCTCGATACTCGAGATCGTATTCAGATATTCAACATCGACTTCATGTGCTTGGAGCTGGATCTTGTAGCGCTCTTCAATGAACGCTACTAGCTTGAGCGTTGCCAGAGAGTCGAGAATGCCGCCGGTGATAAGGGGTGTAGATTCTCTAAGCTCTTCTGGCTTTTCGTCCGGCAGGAATTCTTTCAGAATAAATGCCTTGAGCGTTTCCCTCATTTTCTCAGACGTAGTTTCCATTGATGGTCTCCTCGTTTTCTATTGGTCTTTATCGGCCAGTTTGGAAGAAAAGATTTGTTGGGAGTTGGCTGTTAAGAGTGAATACAAGCGTGAAGCAACCAACCGGTGGCCGTTGGCATTCGGATGATCGTCCCACTCCGCGAGGCGGATAGAGGTAACATCGTTTGAGTCGTAAACACCGCCTAGGTCCCATACCACGAATCCTGCTTCCTTAGCAATGCGAAGGATGTCCGGCGTTTCCTCCTGCCATCCGCCTTTTTGCACCTGAGGTAGGAACACTAAGACAGGCAGAATATTGTGTTCACGGCATTGGCCAACAATGGTCCGGTAGCTCCAGGAAACGAGTTCATTTCGAAACGGAAACAGCCGCCGGCTTGCGATAGGTAGTGAGGGTTTCGACGGCACGCCAGCCCTCGATAGAAGGTCCTTCAAATCATCGTAAGGTATCTCTACGCCCTTACTGGCGACTTCCGCCAGATAGTTCGCACTTGTGGAGGGTTCGCGTGCGGCAGCCACATAGAACAAGACGTCGGGATGAAAGGATAATGCCTTATCCAGTACCATGACCTGTTGCAATGCCGTGTAACCCGGTGCGGCAAAGTTAAGAATTTCGTAATGTTCATACGATTCTGGATGCTCCTCGTTCAGGCGGCGCTCTACGATGGACTCAAATGTTTCGTCATCTCCGACGCCCCAACCCATCACTGATGACGCTCCAAGCATTGCAATACGGAATGTATTTGGCGGCCGAGTCTTCTCATATTCCTTGTCTCGCATGCCCCAACGGTTTGTCCGCAGCGAGCCATAGTTCGTGCGCGATACGAATGAGGAAACCAACTCCTTCTGCAGGAAGTTCCCTGTGAAACGCTCCAATCCCGGCCCCACGACATCCAGCCAGTTCGACGGCCGGTTCATATACAATTCCCAAAGCTGGCTGTTAAAGCGCTCAACGCGATTGAGGTTTTCGTAATACCCTTTTTCGAGTGTCGCTACATCTAATCTGCTTAGTCTTCCCGACCGCAAGGAATTGATCAGAGTCGCGGCGTTTGCACCCAATTGCGTATAGACCTCCTGAATGCCGACGGCCGCGAGAAATGTGAGCACCGCGAGATTGAAAAGCGGACTTCGTTGAAAAGAGAAACGGGTACGGCTCTTCACGAGGGACGGTGTAGCAACTGAGTTGGCGACACCCCCTACAATTGCAGCCGCGAACACCAACATCGAGAGTGTGCCCAAATCCGCCAACTTCACGTGGGCCACCGATTGCAACAGGGCAATCCATTCAGGCAGTGTTTCACTCGTCCAAAGCGACCATAAGAGGCAAATGACCGAAAATGTGGCAACCGTGCAGACGGCCTTCTTCGCGAAACCGGCAAAATTGAACGAGGCCTTCGTCAGCGTCCGTTCTCTGCCGTACCTCAATTCGTAGAATGAGTTGATGACAACGAGAATCGCCAGGATAGTCCAGAACGCGACGTCTGGCCCGGACAGCAGGACCGAGCCTCGAAGCCAGAACCACTGGTAAGAGTGCAGCAACCAGGTGGCGAAAAAGACGAATAACGTAGATAGTAAAATGGCAACTGTCGTTCCCCGCCCGCGGAGACGGAAGTACATGGGATAGTAAAAGATCTTCATCATGAAGTCTTTCCAATAAATATTGATGCGGCGCCAGAAATCCGTAAAGCTTGAAGAAAAACAGTAGCGGTGGTGTGTCTCCGGCAATCGGAATCCAAACAAATGCAGCATGCCCACAATTAAGTGAAACTGACCGGAGATCCGCAAATACAGAAGAAACGTTGTGATGGCGAACTGAACAAATTCTCGCGGTCGTGTAACTTCTGCGGGAGCCAGAGTGAGATAGTAATAAACGTAACGATACAAGATGAGGTGAATGACTCCTCGAGTCATCCACTCAATGCCGGTCTGATAGATCTTATGTGGGTCTATATCGTAATAATTCCGGCGGAATGTCTTGTAGTCCACGACCGGAAACAATGGGAAACACACGTTCGGCAACATGAAGAAGTACGATATCGTGCGAGCCAGAGAGAACGGTGCATTGTCATGCTTGAGATCATACATGTAGATGATCAGTCTAAACATGAACATCGAACCCAACAAGATCGGCCAAATGACTTTCGACCATGGAACTGCAAGCCAATCCGTACGTAAGACCGCTAAAAAGGATCCGCCAGCAATCAGCAAGAGTGTTCGAGTTCTAAACCTTACGGGGAGATGGCATATGCCGATTAGCAGTCCTCCGATGCCGACGAGCCAGGCAGCAGTGGTTCCCCCCAACACGATGGCTATGCCCGCCAGCGAAAGAATCGAAAAGAAGGGAAGCCGTAGTGAGGCTGGAAGAAAATAGTGAATTACAAAACCGCCGAACGCAAGGACGGCTATCCTCAAGAATGCATTGCTTTCAATCTGAAATTGCCGTAGGACGACGAGAAGCAGTGCCAACTGCACTGTGGCGATTCCGAATTGGCGTGCCTCGGTCCACCAGTTGTTAATTGTTGTTCGTTCCATCGCAGGGTTACTCGCTTCGCACAGGTGTGTCAAATTTAGCTGCGCCTGATCAGGCATTGACTTCCTTGGATGATCAAGAGGAAATTGTCAGCTGTATTCAGACCGATGAACTTCGGAATACGATTGCCTTCACACCGAAGTATTCGCTGTAAGGCTGGATCGCCAAACCGTCAATAGTCTTTTGGGAAATTGCCTCAACAAAGCGCTGAGCAAATTGAATATTCGTGATCAAAGGGATTCCAAGATCCACAGCTCGCCGCCGGATCAAATAATCGTTGCTGAGTTCTTCCTCCTGAAATGTCTTAGGAATATTGATGACCAGGTCGATTTTGCGTTGCTGCAAATACTCCAGAGTATTGGGAGAAGTATTCTCGTGTGGCCAATGCAGTACGGTGGATTCGATACCACTGTTTTTCAGGAAATCCGTCGTACCTTTGGTGGCGTACAATGTGACGCCCATTTCAGACAGTGTACGCGCGCTTTTGAGGAATGCGGCCTTCTGTTCGACGGGTCCGGTCGAGAGCAAAACGCTTTTTACGGGCATGCGATAGCCGACCGACAACAGCGCTTTCAGGAAAGCCTCTTCAAAATCATCTCCAAGACAGCCGACTTCTCCTGTTGAGGTCATTTCCACTCCAAGCATCGGATCGGCTCCGTCGAGCCGCATAAATGAAAACTGCGGAGCCTTTACGCCAACGTAATTTAGAGCGGAATCGCTCTGCTTCGCTGCCTGCTTGCCGAGCATCACGCGTGTCGCGCAATCAATAAAGTTGATTCCGCGGATTTTCGACACAAAGGGAAAGCTGCGTGAAGCGCGCAAGTTGCATTCGATCACTTTCACTTCATTGCCCTTCGCGATGAATTGAATATTGAATGGACCGCTGATCGACAAGGCACGCGCAATTTTTTCCGTGATATTCCGAATCCGCCGAATGGTTTCGAGATAGGTTCGCTGAGGCGGAAGAACCAGCGTGGCATCGCCCGAATGGACGCCGGCGTTTTCGACGTGCTCGGAAATCTCGGAAACTACCAGTTCGCCACGCGAGGCAACAGCATCGATTTCCAATTCCTTCGCGTTCTCGACAAACTTGCTCATGACGACCGGGTGCTCACGAGACATGCGCGTGGCATTACTCAAGAAACGTCTGAGTTCCTCGTCATTCGAAGCGACGGCCATCGCGGCGCCGCTGAGAACGTATGACGGCCGCACCAGAACGGGATATCCAACGCGGGATGCAAAGGTCTTCGCGTCCTCAACATTGATTAGTTCTCTCCATTCAGGTTGTTCGACTCCTAATTGATCTAGTAACGCGGAGAATTTGTGCCGGTCTTCAGCGGTGTCGATACTTTGAGCAGAAGTTCCCAATATCGGAACGCCGGCAGCGTGGAGATGAAGCGCGAGATTATTGGGAATCTGTCCGCCCATCGCGACAATGACTCCTACAGGCCGCTCCCATTCAAAGATCGCGAGCAACACCTCTAGGCGCAGTTCCTCAAAGTACAAAGTGTCAGATTCGTTGTAGTCCGTGCTGACGGTTTCCGGATTGTAATTGACGACGATGGTCTTGTAATTGAGCTCGCGCAGTGTTCGCACCGCATTCACGCAACACCAATCAAACTCGACCGAACTGCCGATCCGGTACGCGCCCGAACCAAGAACTACCACAGCTTTGCGAGTATCGGCGGGATCTTGTGCCGGGAAATCATGCTCCTGCGCGTTGTAGGTCAGATACAGGTAGTTCGTCTGCGCCGGATATTCCGCAGCAAGCGTATCGATCTGTTTGACAAATGGCACTATGCCTGCGCCGGATCGTATGATCCGGACTTCTTCCTCGTCTATCTTTTTCAACTCAGCGATCTGCCGGTCCGAGAATCCAAGCCGCTTTGCCTCCCGCAGCACTTCGAGATTTCCAGGCCACGACTCCTGAATCAGCCGCTGTTCCATTTCGATGATGTTCTTGATTCGGTACAAAAACCATTTGTCGATATGACACAAGGCGTGGATCTCATCGACCGACAAGTCTTCCCGCACCGCCTGTGCAATTGCGAAGATTCTTTCGTGCGTTGGCCCGCGTAGCTCTTTACGCAGATCGTCGAACCGGAAATTCGTCTCGCCCGCCAAACCTTCAACGCCGATTTCAAGCATCCTCAATGCCTTTTGGAGAGCTTCTTCGAAGCTGCGGCCAATCGCCATAACTTCGCCGACAGATTTCATTCCGGAACCGATCCTTCTGGAAATCCTCCGAAACTTTTGCAGATCCCATCGCGGAACTTTCACCACGACGTAATCCAATGCGGGTTCAAAGCACGCTGTAGTCACACCCGTGATTGAGTTTGGTAATTCGGTAAGCGCGTAACCCAGTGCGAGTTTTGCTGCAACCAATGCGAGCGGATAACCGGTCGCCTTTGATGCGAGCGCGGAACTTCGGCTCAATCGAGCGTTGACTTCTATGACTCTGTAATCGCGGCTACGAGGAGAAACCGCAAATTGAATGTTGCATTCGCCAACAATCCCAAGCTCCCTCACGACGCGAATCGCGAGATCTCTCAGCATGTGGTACTCGGTATTCGTCAGCGTCTGGCTTGGTGCAACGACGATACTCTCGCCGGTGTGAATTCCCATCGGATCGAGGTTCTCCATGTTGCAAATCGTGACGCAATTATCGACACAGTCACGGACGACTTCGTATTCAACTTCCTTCCACCCACTGAGGTACTCCTCGATGAGGACCTGAGGCGTGTGCGCCAGAGCGCGGCTTGCACGCTCGTATACTTCGGAATGGCTCGAGCACAGTCCAGAGCCCAAGCCGCCCAGCGCATATGCCGCACGAAGCATGATGGGGTATCCGATTGCGCGCGCGACTTCGACAGCTTGTTCAGCGGTAACGGCGGGTGCACTCCGCGGAACATTCACGCCGATACGGTTGAGGCGCTTTACGAACAGATCGCGATCCTCGGTATCACGAACGGCTTGAATGGGAGTTCCGAGCACCGTGACACCGAACTCTTGCAACACGCCTTTCTGGTCGAGTTCGAGCCCGCAGTTGAGCGCCGTCTGGCCGCCGAAGGCGATCAAAATTCCATCCGGTCTTTCTTTCTCGATAATCTTCGTCACGAAATGAGCATTCACCGGCAGAAAATAGATTTCATCCGCGAGATGATCCGACGTTTGGATGGTTGCGATATTCGGATTCACCAGGATCGTGGCGAATCCCTCCTCCTTCAGTGCCTTGATCGCCTGACTGCCGGAGTAGTCGAATTCACCGGCCTCGCCGATTTTCAGCGCACCGCTACCGAGTACCAGGACTTTGCGAGGATGTTGCTGCATGTTCTGTGAGGCCGGCTTACACGCCATTCAGAAAATCATCAAACAGAAAGTTCGCGTCATTCGGACCGGGGGCAGCTTCAGGGTGGAATTGAACGCCGTAAAACGGCTTGTGCCGGTGACGGATACCCTCATTCGTCCCATCATTAGCATTAATGAACCATTCGTCCCAATGTTGAGGCAATGTCTTGCGGTCGACGGCGTAACCGTGATTTTGCGAAGTGATGTAACAACGCTTCGTTCCCGCGACAATGCATGGCTGATTTTGCCCGCGATGCCCGTATTTGAGCTTGTATGTATCGCCGCCGGCGGCGAGCGCCAGTATCTGCGATCCCAGACAGATCCCCAATATCGGGGTGTTTCCACTCATCAGTTCGCGGACTCTTGCGATCGTGCTGCCGCAGGCCTTCGGATCGCCTGGACCATTCGAAATGACCACGCCATCGTATTGCTCACTGCTGAAGTCGTAATCGTACGGCACGCGCAGCACTGTAATATTCCGGTCCAGGAGGTTTCGAACAATGCTTTCTTTGCAGCCGCAATCGATGAGCACAATGCGCTTTTCACCGCGTGAATAACGAACTGGGCGATCCACAGAAACCTGCGACACGAGATCGTCGGTCATTCGTAAAGCATCCACTTGTTCCTTGCCGATACAAATGGCGCCGAACATGGTTCCGTGATGCCGTAGGCGCTTCGTAAGCGCGCGTGTATCGATTGAACATAAGGCCGGCACTCCCTCACTCTGCAGCCACTGAGGTAGAGCCGATACGGAATTCCAATGATTTGGCTGCCGGCAAATCCCGGACACAATCAAACCTGCAATGTGAATTCGAGCCGACTCGAATTCGCCTGCACCAAGGTTGATCTCCGGCACGCCGTAATTTCCGATGAGAGGATATGTGAGGACCAATATTTGCCCTCTGTAGGATGGAT
>QHXA01000295.1:8912-13234 GCA_003222755.1 Acidobacteriota bacterium | reverse complement strand
ATCCAACCATGCCCGTATTGAAGACAACCTCCCCCGCAACAGGCTTCACGCATCCGAAATGCGTACCTGGAAACAGGCCGCCGTCTTGCAGACGCAAACTTCCGGCAGTCATCAGTTAAAAAAGCGTGTAAATGAAAGGGGCAACGGCAGAACCTTGAGCCAGCATCAATAACGTACCCACTAGCGCCAGCGCGATGATGATCGGGAGCAGCCAAAACTTCTTGCGCTCTCTCAAGAAAAACCAGAACTCTTCCATGAATTCGAGCATGAGAATCTCCTTACCGGTTTAGTGATGGATGATCCGCCGAATCGCGGTTCTCAGAATTGATGCCTCATGTGCGAGACCTCTCGAGGCTTACGTACGACTCGGTATGTGTCTGTGTTCGGATCGAATTTGCGATTCATCGGATCATTTCCAGCCAACGTCATAAAGAATCGAACTGGTGTCACGACGACGTAAAAAAGCAGGCCAAGAATGATCTTGGAGTTGATCCATCCCAGAATGTTTCCTAGCGGTATCCATACTCGGTACAGATACCGGAGCACATTTGGAATCAGAACTCCTGCTACAGCAAACAGAAGGCTGAGCGTTAATGCGAAGCGTCCGGGGCTGCGATGGCGAAAGACAACCGGTATGATTCCAATCACGAGAAAACCGCCCGCCAGAATCAAACCGAATGACCGCAGCTCTTTTCGCGACGGAGCACGATGTTCATTAATCGAGAACAAATTCTTTTCTCCAATCGGTATCCGCTTCCAACGGCTTTTGATCCTCCTTGAAGACGAGATGGTTGCCGAGAACCAGCATATCCATTTCGGTGCGCATAAAGCATCGGTACGCATCCTCAGGGCTGCAGACGATAGGTTCACCGCGCACGTTGAATGAGGTATTCACTAGAACTCCGCACGCCGTGAGTTCTTCAAACGTCTTTAGCAGCCGGTAATAGCGTGGATTTGTGCGTTCGTGCACTGTCTGAATTCTCGCGGAATAGTCGATATGGGTTACAGCGGGAATATCGGACCTCGGAACATTCAATAAATCAATACCCCACAACTCGCTGGCCGATGTCGGCGTCGGGATACGGCGGGACTCGACGACCGGTGCGACAAGCAGCATGTATGGACTGTCGACATTCATTTCGAAATAGTCCGAGACGCGCCCACGAAGAACCGAAGGCGCAAAGGGTCTGAAGGATTCACGGAATTTGATTTTTAAATTCATCACCGATTGCATTTTTGTATTTCGAGCATCACCGATGATGCTCCTGGCGCCGAGCGCGCGAGGACCGAATTCCATGCGGCCTTGAAACCAGCCGATCACTTTCCCCGCTGCCAGCTCTGTTGCGACGCGATCGAACAACTCGTCATCGCTAACCTCCACGCTCGGTGCTCCCAATGTTGCTAGACTGTTGGCGATTTCCGTGTTCGAGAATTCCGGCCCGAGGTAACTTCCTTTCATCGTGTCTTCCGCGCCGGACGCGACGCGGGGCCGGCCTTCGTAAACATGCCAAACTGAGAGCGCTGCGCCGAGCGCGCCTCCGGCATCTCCGGCGGCTGGTTGTATCCAAATCCCTTTGAACGGTCCTTCGCGTAAAATACGGCCATTGCCGACGCAATTCAGTGCAACGCCGCCGGCCATGCACAAGTACTCGGCGCCGGTCTCGCGATGCAGCGATTGCGCCAGCCGCAACATCACCTCTTCCGTTACGTCCTGGATCGAGCGAGCCATATCCATTTCACGTTGCGTCAACTTCGACTCGGGTTCACGGGGCGGTGCGCCGAACAACGCGTCGAACCTGCGATTCGTCATCGCAAGCCCCGTGCAATAGTCGAAATAATCCATATTGAGGCGGAATGTTCCATCCGGTTTCAGGTCGATCAAGTGATCATAAATGGTTTGCACATACTTCGGCTTCCCGTAGGGCGCGAGCCCCATGACTTTGTATTCGCCGGAGTTCACTTTGAAGCCGGTGTGATAAGTAAAGGCGGAGTACAGCAGTCCAAGAGAATGCGGAAATGGAATTTCCCACAAGGGCACCAGACGGTTGTCCGTTCCCATCCAGGCTGAACTGGTCGCCCATTCACCGACCCCATCCATGCAGAGCACGGCCGCCTTCTGATACGGTGATGGATAAAATGCCGAAGCCGCATGCGACTCATGGTGCTCTCCGAATAAAATCACCGGAGGCTTCCGAAGAGGCTCGACTTCATTCAATTCCTCAACCAGAAGCTTCTTCAGAAAGAGCTTTTCTTTCATCCAAAGCGGCATCGATATCAGGAACGAGCGCAGCCCGCGAGGAGCGAAAGACGCGTACGTCTCAAGCAGCCTTTCGAATTTCAACAGGGGCTTGTCATAGAACACGATGTAATCCAGTTCGGAAATCCTTACGCGTCCTTGCTTGAGGCAGTAGCGAACGGCGTGAACGGGAAAACGCGCATCGTGCTTTTTCCTTGTGAACCGCTCCTCCTGCGCCGCAGCAATAATCTCGCCGTCGCGGACAAGACAAGCTGCACTGTCGTGATAGAACGCAGAAATGCCCAGTACGTCCACGTCAGGCCCCCTTAACAGGTTCGAGTAGGTTCATCGAGGAAACAGTTGGGTTCACCGATATTCAAGCAGCAGTTGCTTCGGCGGATTAGTGATCTTCACGAAGGGTACAGGATCATCGAGAAAGTAGGATGCAGTGAGATCCGCCGCTGGTGCGCTCTTCAGACCAGGATAGAAATGATATCGAAGGATGACTTCGTCACCCGCGAGATTAGTCACAACGAGCCTGTTATGAGTGCGTTCAACTATTTGTCCTTCGCCCTTAATGAAAAAGCTAAGCGGTCTGTCGACTCGGTAAGTCTTGACCTCCCTGAAACCATCCAGTGCGACCACACCCGGCATCGAATCAAAATAACGCTTACTCGTATCCGTGTGAACGATGATCCATCCGATATTGTACAGATCGAAATACTGCCGCATATCCGTGAATTCGATCCCGGAAATCGGCCGGTTAAAAAGCCACCTATCCCAGAATCCGGCGAAGTGGTGAAATGGGAAAGGTCCTCCGATGAACTCACGATCCGCCTGGTATGCGTAATAGCCTAGTAGGTGTGCGCCGTCATAAACGCGGCCCAAAGAATCCTCGAACAGCACCCGTCCTTCTTTCGTCGTATGGCGGCTCAGCCATTTCAGAACCCATTCAGAATACGGTCCGAGGCCCTTGACTTCGGGCGGTCGCACACCGTAATGACCGATGTCCGCATACGAGACCTCCCGACGCACTTCATTAATCGCGTAGAGACCGACAAAAATGAAGAGCACTGTCGCGGCTCTTGCAAAGATACGAACAAGAGGCTTGTCCGTAACGGCGACATCTTTCTTCACAATCTGCACCAAGCCGACAGTGGCTGGTATCACCAGGAGTAAGTATCCGGTAGGCGTAAACCTGTTTGGATCGACGGAATTGAAAGTGGGAACTGCAGCGCCAACCGCAGCGAACAGAACCAACATCACACCTGTAACTGTCAACGCATAGGCAATCTGCCGATGGCGCTGCTCTTGCGCCCTCAGGCACGCCCAAATAGAAGCTAAAAGTAGCGGCGCATACAACACGGAACCCTGGGCGTTTGATTTTCCATATAGACCAAGGAGCTCTCTGCCTACAAGCGTGATGTCGACCAGCCTCATATAGCCCCTGGTCGCCAACGCATGCAGATTGCCGTGATCGTACATGGAATACATCCAGCTCAAGTTCGGCAGTACGCTAAGAATCGGTACAACAATCAGCAGTTGCAGGAGACGCAAATGCGACGTTCGCCAATTCAAGATTGCGTACGCAGCGGTGCCGCCGATCACAGGTGGCGAGAACAATGGGTGATACAGAAGCGCTGCTGCACCCGCCAACCCCAGCATGATGAGCGACGCAAACGTACTCGAATGATGTAAGTATCGGAATACAGCAGCCACATACAGAACGGCGATATACGAAGCGAAGACGAATGCCACCATTCCGGTCGTATGCATCCATCTGAACCAAGATGCCCACCACAAAAGAAAACCCAATACGGCTCCAACTAGGATGTGGAATCGGGAAAACCCCAGCCAACTTAATGCAACGGGCACACACAAAGGAGCCAATAGTGCCGCTAATATGGACATGACTTTGTAGACGACAATCTCACTGATCCACCGATGGAATAGGATAGCGATGACAGCGGCACCTTTCGCGCTGCCGTTCGAATGAATTCCTCCAATGTATCCTGCATTGAAAAATGGATCGTAACCGGTGAGATGTCCCTGTTCTGCCAGATTCACCATCACCTTCATCTGATAC
>QHXA01000295.1:5726-8836 GCA_003222755.1 Acidobacteriota bacterium | reverse complement strand
AAATCAGCAGCCCTTGCAGCAGCAGGATGGAGACTAGCGCCATTTTTGCACTCGTGGCTCGAGCACGCGTCGGTTCTACATCAGTTGCCGTTTGTACGCTGAATCCGTGTCTAAGTATTCCGGACATTTTCAATGGGTCAAATAACAACCAAGAAGTTCGAGGCCGGTTAAAGCATAGGTGAACCGCTCAAAGTTCCACGACTCACTCACGGGCAACAATGAGATCAAATTGTCCTGGTGACGAACAAAGCGGCCGCGGTCCATTCGGCGAAGCATGTATGCAACAGGTCTACGCAACTTGTGCTCCGGCAGGACTGCATCGAGAATAGCGATATACCCGCCGCGCCGGCAAACCCGAAGCATCTCAGCGACTGCCTGGCGTGCCATATCGTCCGGAAGGTGATGTAATAGCCCTATACACCAAACACTGTCAAAACACTGATTCGGAAACGGCAGCTCAGCCGCGGATCCAGTGACGGCAGGATGACCAAGACGGCGAAACGCGATCGTGTACTTGAGGGATAAATCGAGTCCGACCGGATGCAGTTGCGCTCGCCATAGCCATGATGCCGGTCCACAACCGACATCAAGAATAAAATCGCCTGGTGGCATTTGTTTCGTCAACCGGATGATTCTTCGTGTGATGGATCTCTCTGCGCCAGGCGCGAGCAAGGCTTGCATTAATGCATACACCGATGGACGCTCAAGTAAACGGTAGAGGGCTGCCTTTCTTTCAGTCATCGCGTCGCAAACTCATCTGGTCCCGAGAATGGCGGTTGTGACTTCGACCGACGAATCATTAGAACTAAGCACCAACGGGCCCATCAGTTGTAACACTTGGAAGGCGGATAGAGGCCTCGATAAGGTATCTGGGCCGTCGCCGCGACTCATCCAGAGCACGCCACAAGTATTCGCCCAGCACACCCATCATCAGCATTTGGATGCCGCCGACGAGCAGCACAACAACCATTAAAGACGACCAACCTGGAACTGGATTGCCGTGCAAAGCATTATTGATGACGAGACCGGCATACATAAAACCCAAAAGACCCAAAATAAAACCCAAACAGGAGATCAATCGAATCGGCAAATAGCTGAACGATGTAACAGAGTCCACCGCCAATTTGAGCTTCTTCTCAAAATTCCAACTCGATTGGCCATAAAGACGTGATTGTTTGTCGTAAGTGATGGCAGTCTGCCGATATCCCATCCATGTTATAAGTGCCAGAATACTAACGTTGCTCTCACGAAACTGACGAAACGCGTCCATGACTATACGGTCGAGCAAGAAGAAATCGGCTCCAGTGCTTGGAATGCCTTTCATCCCAACAACGCGACGCATGAGAAAATAATACAATCGCGCGAAAGCAATCCGGCTCCGCCTTTCTCCTGCGCGTTTACCGCGAATGGCCCATACAACCTGCGCCCCCTCTTGCCACTTTTTTAGAAGCTCGATCACCGTTTCCGGCGGATCTTGTAGGTCAGCAGCCAGAACCACCGCGCAGTCACCCTGGGCTTGGTGTAGACCGCAAGCGAGTGCAGTGTGGGAACCAAAATTTCTGGCAAGACGAACAGCACGTACCCGAGGATCACGAAGTGCAATTTCTGTGACGGCCTCAAAGGTTTTATCGGCAGAATGGTCGTCGACAACAATCCATTCCCAGTCCGCATCGAGTGAAGAGAGAATTGAATTGAGCGCTGCGTAGAGTACCGGTACATTTCGCTCTTCATTGTAAGCAGGGGTTACCACCGACAACTTGGCACGCTGATTTCGGCGATCTGACCTTTCATCGGGTTCGGTTGCGATAATTTGTTCTCTTATTGCTGACATTGTATTCACCTGTAGCATGCTGTCCTCAACGCATCAACAACCCTCACCTGGTCTTCTTCCGTTATTTCATGAAAGAGCGGCAGCAAGATACATTGTGTCTGGGCTTTTTCGCTTTCCGTCAGGTGTATGCACTTAGCCGGGATACACCCTTCACCGCATGACCATACCTGGTTTTGGTATGCAGGCTCACGATGAGCACACATAATTCCGGGCTTTGTTGCGATGCCCTCGTCCAGCATCTTCTGCATAACGACGCGCTGTTCACAGGATCTCGGCAGCCGCACGCAGTAACTCTGCCAGTTGCTGCGAGCCCAAGCGGGTTCTTGCGGCAAAACCAGCCCCGGAATATCCGCTGCCAATTCCGCATATCGTTTAACTAATGAACGTCGTCTCTCGATCATCTCCGGCAATCGTTTGAGCTGTTCGCGACCCACTGCGGCCTGAATGTCCGTCATCCGGTAGTTGTATCCGGCTTCCAGGTACGATTCGAACACCACCTGTTTGGCATGGTGCCGCGCCGTATCCGGTATGCTCATGCTATGCTGGCGCCACAGCCGAAATTTTCGATCCCATTCAGGATTTGAAGTGGTAATCATTCCCCCGTCGCCGGTCGTCAGCAGCTTGCGTGGATGAAATGAGAAACAAGCCACATCCCCACGCGGCCTGCCGATTTTTTCCCACGCAGCGTCCCACAGGATTTCGCTGCCAACGGCACAAGCCGCATCCTCTATCACAGCAACATGATGTCTGCGTGCAATCGCTACGATCTTTTCCAGATCACACGGCATCCCGATTTGGTGCACGCAGAGGATAGCCCGGGTTCGTTCATTAATTCGTTTCTCAATCAATTCGGGATCGACATTGAAGGTATTCGGCTCGATATCGATGAAGACCGGGAGAGCACCGCAATATCGGATGCTGTTAGCGGTCGCGATAAACGAATGGCTGACGGTTATGACTTGATCTCCGGGCTGAACACCAGCAGCCAGTAGAGCAAGATGCAAGGCAGTCGTGCAGTTGGAAACTGCACAGGCGTATTTGGCACCGACGTAATCCGCAAACTCCTTCTCAAAGGCAGCGACTTCAGGGCCCTGAGTCAGCCAGCCCGACAAAAGAGGACGCTTTACTGCTTCCAATTCGAGAGCGCCTACCCACGGCTTTGCTATTGGAATTTGCTGCCGAACCTTAGTCATGATGGTTGGAAACCGTACATGCGTTCTGTTCGCGCCACCAGGAAACCAGGCGGCGCAAACCCTCGAATAGCGGTATCTCTGCGCGA
>QHXA01000295.1:0-5702 GCA_003222755.1 Acidobacteriota bacterium | reverse complement strand
AACTCCACGGCGAGGCCAGTATCCGCCAAGCGTCGCGCGACAGAGTTGACCTTTCGTTCGCCGACATGCTCAGGCACAAGAGACGAGCCCATAACCTGCAATAACGCGGAAACGAGTTCGTTCAGACTGGTCTCTACGCTACTGGCAATATTGAATACTTCGTCAGTCACCCCAGATTCAGCGGCCAGAATGTTAGCGCGAGCGACATCCTCAACGCAGATGAAATCCATTGTCTGCTTGCCGTCACCAAAAATTAGAGGTGGCAAGCCTGCAGCAATGCGTTCCATCCATCGGATTAGAACTTCTGTGTAGACGCCATGGATGTCCATCCGTGAACCATAAACATTGAAATAGCGGAGTGCGACATAATTGAGTCCGTACATTTCGTGGAAACTGCGGAGCATGCCCTCATTGAAGGTCTTCGCAGCTCCATAAAAAGTACGATTGTTGTAAGGATGGTGACGTTCGGTTGTTGGAAATTCTTCAGCCGTCCCATAGACAGAAGCCGAGGATGCGGCCACAACCTTCTTTACTCCGGCGTTGACGGCGGCTTCCAACACATTGAATGTCCCATCCGCAAGCACAGTCAAGGCGAGTCGAGGCTCCTCCGCGCACTGAGTGATGCGGACGGCCGCTTGATGAAACACGATATCGGTGTTTGCCATGATTTCGGCGAGCAGCTTTCGATCCCCGATGTCTCCGGCAACGATCGTGATGCGCTTCCTGGAAATCGCCGACGCTAAGTTTTCGCAGCGGCCGCGAACAAAGTTATCGAGGACGACGATCTCGGCGACGTCGTTATTGACGAGTTGGTCCACAATATCAGAGCCGACGAATCCTGCACCACCGGTTATCAATATTCGGCTATTCTTCATTTGTTTCCCTGTTCATGAACCACTTATTGTTCCCCCTATGTTCTCCGCCGACATATCAGCGCGCCATCGCATAAAGCGGGCGGGAACACCAGCCACGATGCTGAAAGGAGATACATCCCGAGTAACAACCGCGCCGGCGCCGACGATGCTGCCTTTGCCGACCGTAACGCCGGGCAAGATTACGGCATTTGTACCGATATCCGCGCCAGTCTCGATCGTCACGCGAGTGATCTTGAGTTCAGTCTTGATGATGGGTATTTCGATCGGCAGTCCAGTGTGAACCGAGCCCAACACTTTAGCGCCAGGCCCCCAACCGACGTAATCCTGTATCACGAGCTCACGTGCATCAAAATAGCTCTGAGGTCCAATCCACACGTGGTCTCCAATCACACAGTTCCCGTCGAAACGGCCTTGTATGTATGTCTGAGCGCCTATGAAAACTCCGCTTCCAATCTCGAACGTTTCTGCGTGTTTGAAGCCCACACCACTTCCGATTCGAACGCCGTGACCAAAACGGCGTGCCATGTCCCGCAAAATGGCCCGGCGGATCATGTTGTCCAGGTGGCCGTCTCCTACAGCAAAGCGCGCATATACATCGGTCAACCCATCGCGCCCATACTGGGCCAGAAGGTAATCTGCTAATCCGATCTCGAAGTCTGGATCTGGTCTGACTTCTTGCACTGCATGAACGGCGTTTACGAAGCGGGTGGGCACCTTAGGCGGTTCGGGCATTCAGGGCTCCGCGTATTGCAGCACTTACTGTCTCTATTTGCTCGTTCGACAGCTCAGCATACATGGGCAGCGAAAGCACCTCGTTAGCAGCTCGTTCCGCATGAGGGAAATCGCCGAGTCTATAGCCAGTCTCGGCATAAGCTTTCTGCAGATGTACCGGAATCGGGTAGTGAATGCCGGTTTGGATACCCTGCGCATCTAACGCTTGCTGCACGATATTTCGATGTGACGTGCGCACAGCATATACATGGAAAACGTGACGAGCATAGGGCATCTCGACCGGTAGGATTACTGGACTGCCTTCCAACATGGCATTGTAATATCGCGCATTCTGCCGGCGAGCTTCGGTCCACAGTTCAAGATGTCGCAATTTCACGCGAAGAATGGCTCCCTGTATCCCATCCATTCGATAGTTATATCCCTTGATTACGTGGTGGTACTTTCGTTCCTGGCCCCAATCTCGAAGCATACGAGCGGCTCGCGCGTAGTCATTGTTGTTCGTCACGAACGCTCCGCCTTCTCCATACGCACCCAAGTTTTTGCCCGGATAAAAGCTGAAACAGGCAATGTCACCAATGCTACCAACCCGTCGTCCTTTGTACTCGGCTCCATGCGCCTGGGCCGCATCTTCTATGACCACCAAGCCCTTGCGCTTCGCTAAATCCTGAATGGGATCTATATCCGCAGGCTGACCGTAGAGGTGGACTGGGATGATTGCCTTTGTTCGGTTCGTTATCGCCGCTTCAAGTTGATCGAGGTCGATAGTATAAGAGCGAGGATTAATGTCCACGAAGACGGCGCGGGCGCCAACGTACAGGATTGCTGCGACGGTTGCTATAAAGGTGAAGGGGACGGTAATCACCTCGTCACCCGGCCCGATGTTGGCAGCGAGGAGCGCTAAATGCAAGGCACTCGTACCCGAATTGAGCGCTACTGCATAGCTTGCTTGACAATACGACGCAAATTCGGTTTCAAAAGCGGCGACCTCATTACCTAAGATAAACTGGCCACTATCCAGCACCATTTCGATCGCTTCGCCGATTTCCGACTTGATGTCCGCATACTGCGCTTTGAGATCAACCAACGGAATCATGCGTACTGCCTCTCCCAACTCAATTCGACTGGCCTCCCATGCTGTCCCATGGAGAGCGTTGCTGCCTCTAAGATTTTCACCACCCGAAGACCAACCTGTCCGCTTGTCAGCGGTTGGTTACCATTAATGATGCAATCGAGGAAATGCAGTGCTTCAACCCGCAGCGCCTCTGTTCCGTCGATTTGAGGTGCCCACATATCTCCGCTCCGGTAGCCGACCAGAAGCTGGTAGATTCCCTCGGAACCATTACCGTTATTCAGCGTAATACCCTTGTTTTAAACCTTTACTACCTCGCTCGGCTGCAGATCGTCGTATACAACCATTTCGCGGGCCCCGCCGATCAGGGTCCGCCGGATTTTTACTGGAGCTAGCCAGTTCACATGAAAATGCGCGATCAGGTGACCGTCGAAGAAACAGTTTACATATGCGACGTCCTTTGGTTGACCAGGTACATGAGCCATGCCCACGGCCGAAACTTCAAACGGCCGGCTGTCCAGAACGTAATCCATGATGGCGAGATCATGAACAGCAAGATCCCACAGGACGCTGACATCGTGCTGAAATAAGCCTAGGTTCACGCGCACGGAGTCATAGTAGTACAGTTCGCCGAGTCTGCCTTCGCGGACGAGTTCTTTGATTTTTCTCACCGCTCCGCTATAAACAAACGTATGATCGACCATCAGTACGCGCTTGCAGCGCCAAGCCTCTTCGATGAGGCGTTCGCATTGTTCGGAAGTTGGCGCTAGAGGTTTTTCAACAAGAACGTGCTTACCGGCATGCAAGGCTTGCATTGCCAGATTGAAATGAGTTGAAACCGGTGTGGCAATGACGACGGCGTCAATACTTGAATCGGCTAAGATCTCGCGCGCGTCTTCCGTTACCTTCGTTGCAGGATACCGGTTCCGTGCCTGGACGAGCCTTTCTGCACGCAAATCGCTTACTGCTACCACACGAGAGCCAGGTACATCGTTAAAATTGCGTACCAAATTCGGTCCCCAGTAACCATAACCAATAACGCCTACACCTATCATAAATTCCATTCCTTCTCTCGCGTGTCTCCGACAACCTTGGCAGGAACACCCATGACGATCGAGTAGTCCGGCACATCTCTAGTAACTACGGCGCCGGCGCCAATTAATGCACCTGTGCCGATAGTTACTCCGCACATGATCACCGCTCCGCTGCCGATGGAGGCCCTGTGTCGTATCCGGGTTGCGATGACTGTCCAATCCGTTTCCGTCTGCAATCGGCCACTCAGCGTGGCGCGGGGATAACGATCATTAATGAACATCACACCATGACCGACAAACACCTCGTCCTCAATAGTCACGCCTTCGCACACGAAAGTGTGACTTGAAATCTTGCATCGACAGCCAATTCTCGCGTTCTTCTGTATTTCCACGAACGAACCAATTTTGGTGTCATCTCCTATGGAACATCCGTACAGATTCACCAGTTGAGGATGATGTATCTGTACGCCCTGGCCCAGCTTCACGTCTTCGGCAATCGCCATTTCGCGTTCCCTTCCAGTTCAGATTCCGAGTTAGGTCGACCTACGCAATAAGGGTACCGATTCTTGCAATGAGTATTGTAGGAAGGTTGTACTGTCCGAATACCCGCCTGAGCAGTCGGACGCGTTCGCGCTGGTTCAGCGCAGGCAAGAAACAAACCGCAGACTAAAAACTCGTTCAGCCTAGCAGAACGGTCTTCAATTGCGCCATTAATGTGTCGACATCGAACTCTTGGACCTTTTGTCGTGCGTTTCTTCCCATGCGATCTCTTTCCTGTTTGTTGCCTAGGAGACACTTAATAGCGGCTGCCAGTTGTTCTGCTGAACCTGGGGGCACAAGCAATCCGTTGTACCCATCCAACACGACCTCGCTGTTTCCCGCCACGTGGCTCACTACGCACGGTAATCCATGAGCCATGGCTTCTAACAGCGCAAGCGGCAGACCCTCCTTCTCTGAAGAGACAACAAAGATATCAGCCATGTCGAGATAAGGCCGAACGTCTTCCTGATGTCCGACAAATGACACTGTTGAATCCAAACCCAACTGACCCGAAAGCTTGACCAATTCCTGTCGGGATGGTCCATCGCCGGCAATCACGCACTTGCACGCACGATACTCGCCACATACCAGTGACAGCGCTTCGAGCAAAATGTCAATCCTTTTCGGTTTATCAAGGCGAGCGATACAGACGATAACGCTATCATCGACGCTGATATTTAAATCTCTGCGCAGCGACTGTGAATGACTGGTCCTCGTACCAAATTTCTTCAGATCAACACCGTTCCTGATTGTGAGCATCTTACCGCGAGAATAATGGTACTCAGAAATCAGTCTCTCTCGGACCGCATCACTGACGCAGATGGTCCGGTGACTTAACATACCTGGCATACGGAGCGAAAACATATGCCTTGCCTGCCATCCGCCCAGATCGAACAGTCCATGCACCTCGACTTCCCGTGGAACTGGGTCGGCAATGAGTTGCTCGATGGCAACCACTCGGGTCGCGCCAGACATTCGCGCAGCAAGATATGCATACCATGGAAAGAGTCCAAAAATGCCGTTTACGAACATGATTACATTGGGATCAAATTGTTTGAACAGCCGCCAATATGCGCAAAAACCTTCGGCCTTCAACCCATTCTGAATTCTGATAGGCAACCGAAGTTTTTCATTGATCCTCCTACTGTATAGATCCAATCCAAAGCACAGGATGATCGGTTCAACTTTGGTTAGGTCAAGCCTCGCTAGTAGATCCGCAAGAGCGTTCTCTGTACCACCATATGCTAACGTCATCGTGACGAAAAGGATGCGTGTCTTCATTGTTAAACAGATCAGCTACACACCAAAAAGAGGCTCCCTTTAGGAGACTCACGTCCATCTACCTTCTGTAGAGTTGTACCGTGGACCTTACCGGCGTGGCGAGCTAGTTCGCGGCGCTGTACAATCCCTCTAGGAAGGAACATCTATTGTTTTCTCCACCAGTACGAGTCT
>QHXA01000294.1:3568-8718 GCA_003222755.1 Acidobacteriota bacterium | reverse complement strand
AATCAAAAAAATGCTGACCGCGCTGATTCAAAAGCTGAATGCTGAACGCTAAGCTGATAGCTGCTGATAGCTGATCGCTGAAAGCAGCGCGGCGCCCTACAATTTCGAGTTTAGTTTTGGTTGCGGCGGCGCCGCGCTAAGCGTTTTGTGCTTCTTTGTGGCTAATTTCCCTATCTAAATCGTTGCCGCTTGCATGGTGCGCCGCAACGGCAATCGGACCACAAAGGTGGCGCCCTGTTCACCGCCAGAACTCTGCGCGTAGACAGTTCCGCCATGTGATTCCACGAGATGCCGGACGATGGCGAGCCCGAGGCCAAGTCCGGTGTGCTGCCGCGTGCGGGAAGTGTTCGCTTGCCGGAACTTGTCAAACACGTGCGGAAGGAATTCGGCCTCGATTCCAATTCCCGTGTCGCTCACCCGGATTTCCGCGTTGCCGGGCGTCTCGACGAGTTCGATACTGATGTGTCCGGCATTTGGCGTGAATTTCACCGCGTTTGCCAGCAAGTTCCAAATGACTTGCTGCAAGCGGTCTGCGTCTCCTGAAATGACTCCGTTGATCGATCCAATGCGTACGTCAACGCGAATGCCCTTCGCTTCGCTCGCAGGTCGCACCGTTTCGATTGCGGCTTCGATGACCCGCGGCAGATCGACGGATTCCATATTGAGCTTCAATTTGCCGCTCAGTGCGCGCGAGACATCAAGAAGATCATCGACGATCTTCACCTGTGTCTTCGCATTTCGTTCGATCAAGTCCAGGGCCCGGGCGAAAACCGCTCGGTCGTGCGGTTCGCTGCGCATCATGTAGACGCCTCCCAGGATCGGTGTGAGCGGAGTCCGTAATTCATGTGAAACGATCGCCACGAACTCGTCCTTCAACCGATTTGCTTTCTGCGTCTCCTGGTAAAGGCGCGCGTTCTCCAACGCAAGACCAGCCCGGTGGCCAAATGTTTCAAACAAGTGGAGGTCTTCGGTATCGAAGGCGCGAGGTCTTGCGGAAGCGATAGCAAGCACTCCGGCAATTTCGTTGCGCGCGATAATAGGTACGAGTAGGCGCGAGACAGGCGCAACTGTCATTTCGGGCTCTCCGGTTGTCATCACCCGATAGAGATCCGACTGCAGCTCTCCTTCACTGACCAAAGGCATGGAGTGAGTGGCCGCCACGCGGATCAGTTGTTCACCTTCGCGGATAAAAATCACGCAAGAATCTGCCAGATTGGACACGATGAATTCCGCCGCTTCCGGAAATGTTTTTTCGCATTCCAGTGATGATGCGAGAATCTTGCCGACCTCCATCATGCAACGCATCCGCTCTTCAGCACGTCTTCGCCCCGAGAGATCCAATGCAAGGCACAACGTCTCACGCCGAGGCACATCGGCTTGAATCGTAACTCCTCCAATCAATACCGGAATCCGACTACCGTTCTTGCGAAGGAATTCCTTTTCATAAGGCGAAAACACACCAGTGGATTCAAGCTCGATGCGCGCTTTCGCGTCCGGAGCGTCGAATTCGGGCGGGGTCATCTCCCGCCAGCGGAGCTGTCTCTGAACCAAATCCGCGCGCGTGTAGTTCACCATCTTGAGGAACACGTCGTTCGCCTCGGTGATGAATCCATTCTCGACAACGATCACGCCGATGATGTTGGATTCGATGACGCGCCGGAATCGTTCTTCACTGGCTCGGAGAGCTTCCTCCATGCGGCGCCGCGGCGTGACGTCGCACGAGAGCAGTGTGAGGCCTCCATCAGGATTGGGATACGTGTGATGTTCAAACCATCGGTTCAGCGAAGCGTGGAAGTGCTCGAATCGTCGGGCTGATTGCTCGTTCAGCGCGTCGGTAATCTTGCGATGAAACACCTCATCCGCAGCATTGAGGATCTCTGATGCCCTCTCATTGACGAAAGAGACCTGCCGGTCACCGCTCAACACGCAGATGCCGTCGTTGATCTTACTGAGAATTTCGGCGAGGTCCGGAGAAGAAGACATCGGGTCTCGCACTATAGCCGTGTGATTCGAATTTGGCAAATCGAATGTGCTATCTTAATCGCCTTCATGAAGTGGCAAAACAAGCTCAAGTTACGCTGCCGAGAATTCCGAATGATTGCTCGGGGACTGGCGTCGACTAAGCATGTACTTTTGGCTCACATCATTCCTACTCGCCGCTGCAATCTCGCTTGCCGCTACTGCAACGAGTACGACGATTTCTCTCCTCCCGTTCCAACCGATGACATGATCCGGCGCATTGACCGGCTGGCATATCTCAAGACAGCCATCGTCACGATTAGCGGTGGAGAGCCGTTACTGCATCCGGAAATCGAAGCAATCATCAAGCGCATCCGTTATCACGGAATGATTGCCGGAATCATCACCAACGGCTATCTCTTGACGCCGAAGAAAATCGTGGCGTTGAACCTAGCGGGCCTGGAGCACCTGCAGATCAGTATCGATAACATTCAACCGGACGATGTTTCAAAAAAAAGTTTAAAGGTGCTCGAAAGAAAGCTGGAACACCTTGCGGAGTTTGCCGAATTTTCCGTCAACATCAATTCCGTGATCGGTGGAGGAATTCAAAACCCCGAAGACGCTGTCGCGATCACCAATCGCGCGGTCCAGTTGGGTTTCGCCAGCTCATTAGGAATCATCCACGACGGTAGCGGCTCGATGAAGCCCTTAAACCGGCGTGAAGAACGCGTGTTTCGGGAAATCAAGACCTACGGCAAACACAGCTATAGCCGCCTGTATTGGTTTCAGGAGAATTTGGCCAAGGGAAGTCCCAACGATTGGCGATGCCGCGCCGGAGCCCGCTACCTGTACATCTGTGAGGACGGCCTCGTCCACTACTGCTCGCAACAACGTGGTTATCCGGGCATTCCGCTCGAGAAATACAGTTTTGCCGACATGGAACGCGAGTACTTCACGAAGAAGTCATGCGCGCCACACTGCACGGTAGGTTGCGTGCAAAAGATATCAGTGATCGATCACTGGCGTGACCCGCAACAGGAGCCATCCTCACTGAGTGTCGGATTCCACATTGGCTCCTGAATTGCAAATTGTTATTAGCTTTCCACGGCAATCACGTTCAAAAGCGATGACAATATCATGCTTCCCACGCGATGAAGCGCAGCTTAGCCGTATTGTTCTGGCACTGAAGCAAGCCGGGCTTTTTAATCAATACGAGGAACAAGCCCATGGCGACAAGATCCTTTTGTGTGTGCATACGCGAACGGTTGAAGAGAGTGAGCGGGTTCGAGAACTCCTTCTTGAAGCCGGAATTTCCCAGCTAATTGACCGTGACGCTGCGGCATAGCGACCGTTTCGACGGAAGCGCCGACCCCCTGATGGCAAATTGCTGCCACCGCGAATGCGCGGCATCTAATTTGCTAACAGACGGTCCGATGCGCGCAACCCAAGCCGATCCAATCACACGTGTTGTCAAGTTGATTGACGTTGTCAACCATGGAGCCCAGCTATTTGCGCGCACCGCCGCTTCAACCGATATCGGTGCGACGCTTCAACGGTTCGCCGAAGCACTTCACCCGAAGTT
This sequence comes from Acidobacteriota bacterium, assembly GCA_003222755.1. Classification (GTDB taxonomy): domain Bacteria; phylum Acidobacteriota; class Terriglobia; order 20CM-2-55-15; family 20CM-2-55-15; genus 20CM-2-55-15. The sequence goes on along the minus strand of QHXA01000294.1, from coordinate 5,177 downwards.
GGAACAGTTCGAATTCGAGCTGCGAAGGGAACTCCGGCGCTTGGGAGTGGAGGCAGCCTTGACGTGCCAGGCGTCGACCGCGAGCCTCCGACCGGCATGTGAAATGATCCTGGAATCATATCGGGCGGCTTTAGTCAGCAACGTCACCGCGCACACACGCGCGATGCTGAGCCGCCAGTTCGCGGAAATGGAACTAGCATACGCAGAGTTGGCATCTATTCACCACATCGCGTCGGGTGATTCACACACCGAGAATGTGGTATCCGCCATCCACGTAGATCACTTCGCCGGAAATTCCTCGTGACAGAGGGCTGACGAGAAACAGCGCTGCATCGCCGACCTCATCAATATCGACCTGTTTACGCAATGGCGCCCGCTCGGCGTGAAGCTTAATCATGCTCGAAATGCCGCCCACTGCGGAAGAAGCCAACGTTTTGATAGGCCCCGCGGAGATGGCATTGACCCGGATACCATGCGGCCCGAGGTCGTTCGCGAGATATCGCACCGATGCTTCAAGCGCGGCTTTCGCCACCCCCATCACATTGTAGTTTTGTATGACGCGTTCGGCCCCCAGGTAGGTGAGCGTCACGATCGCCGCCTGCCGGTCCTTCATCAATGGCAAAGCCGCTCGCGCCACAGCAATCAGTGAATAGGCGCTAATATCCAGCGCAACGCGGAAATCGTCACGTTTCGTGTCCGCGTACATCCCATCCAGGGCTTCGCGCGGCGCGAACGCCAATACATGAGCAATGAAATCCAACCCACCGGCCTCCCCGCCAATTCGCGCCATTAATGCTTGGATCTGCTCATCGCTGGAGACATCACATTGGACCAGCAGCGGGTCATTCAGCTGAGGCGCCAGCGCGCGCACATTTTCGCCCAGCCGTTCGTTCTGATACGTCAGCACCAGCCGGGCTCCCTCCTTACTGACCGAATTCGCGATGCCCCAAGCAATACTACGCTTATTAGCGACACCCATGATGAGACCGGTTTTGCCTTCTAACAGTTGTGTCATAAGAGGTTGGCGCCCTCGCCACATTACCATAGCGATCACAGACCATCCATGCTAGAATCACCTACCGATCGGTCGGTAGGTCTGGTATTATGGAAAAGCTTCCTACGTTTACTTTTTCGATCCTCGTCGAAAATCGTTTCGGCGTTTTATTCAACATAACGGGTTTATTCAGTTCTCGCGGGTACAATATCGAGCGGCTGATGGTCGTTCCGGATTCGGAGCCTGGCCTTTCACGCATTACGATGGTTGCGCGCTGCAGCCCGGCACTCGCAGAACAAATTGTTAAACAACTTCACAAGCAGATTGATGTCATCTCGGTGGAGGTGACTGACAAGGAGACTTCATGGCCAACGTCTATTATGAAAAGCACGGCAACCCCAGCCTGATCAGATCCAAGCGCGTCGCTGTTATCGGCTACGGCAGCCAGGGGCACGCGCACTCGTTAAATATGCGGGATAGCGGTGTTGATGTGAAGACCGCAACATACGCAAGCAGCCCATCGGCAGCTCGCGCGAAAGAAGAGGGGCTCGCGGTGACGACGATCGAGGCTGCCGTTCAGACTTCGGACGTGATCATGATTCTCATTCCGGACGA
>QHXA01000294.1:1642-3370 GCA_003222755.1 Acidobacteriota bacterium | reverse complement strand
CAGGCGAAGCAGAACGCGCTGGCGTACGCGTGGGCGACCGGCAATTTGAAGGCAGGCGTTATCGAAACGACATTCAAAGAGGAGACTGAGAGTGATCTTTTCGGCGAGCAGTCGGTGCTTTGCGGGGGTGTGAGTGCGTTGGTAAAGACCGCGTTCGAGACGCTGGTCGAAGCGGGATATCAGCCCGAGGTCGCGTATTTCGAGTGTCTGCATGAGCTGAAGCTCATCGTCGACCTGTTCTATCAAGGCGGGCTCGGGTACATGCGATATTCCGTCAGCGACACGGCGGAATATGGCGACTACACTCGGGGTCCGCGCGTTATTGACGAGCACGTGCGCGCGACGATGAAACAGATCCTGAAGGAAGTTCAAGACGGCACGTTTGCCAAGCAGTGGATCGCAGAGAACGAAGCAGGCCGGCCGAATTTCAAGAAAATGCGCGAGAGCGAAGCCGGCCGATGTCGTTCCTCCAGAAACCGAAGCAGAAGGCGGCCCCTGTTGCGGCCGCTGTTGGAGCGCGGGAGGATCGATGACTGCTCGAGCTGAGCGGCTACCGACGTCCACGTCCTCAGGCAAGCATCCCCTCGCCGATCAAATGATGACGGGCGCGGACATGATTATTCAGGTGCTGGCGGACGAGGGCGTCGAGGTTCTGTTTGGCTATAGCGGGGGCGCCATCCTGCCGACGTGGGACGCGCTGGGCCGCTATAACATCGAGCAGGAATCCAAACGCCGCAAGCCGATCGAACTCGTCGTCCCCGCGAACGAGCAGGGCGCCGGCTTCATGGCCGCCGGATACGCACGGGCGAGCGGGAAGGTTGGCGTTTCGATGGTGACATCGGGTCCTGGGGCGACCAATAGCGTCACGCCCGTTCGCGATTGCATGGCCGATTCGGTTCCCATTGTCCTGATTTGCGGACAAGTTCCACGGGCCGCCATCGGCACCGATGCCTTTCAAGAAGCCCCTGTCTTCAACATCATGAGCGCGTGCGCCAAGCGTACCTTCCTGGTGCTCGATCCGGAAGAACTCGAGGCTACCGTTCGAACGGCGTTTGATATTGCGCGCAGTGATCGGCCGGGTCCGGTCGTTCTCGATATTCCAAAAGACGTCCAGAATTGGAAGGGCCTTTTCAAAGGCGAAGGGCTGCTGGAGCTCCGGGGCTATCGCGAGCGTATGCAAGCACTCTACGGCGCCCGAATGTCGGAAGAAAAGGGCACCGCGTTCTTCGACATGCTCGGCAACAGTGATCGGCCACTGATCTATGCGGGCGGCGGCGTTATCAAAAGTGATGCGGCTCGCGACCTGCGGCGGTTTGCGACTACCTATAAGGTTCCGGTAACGACTACTCTTCAAGGCATTGGCGCATTTGATACCACGCACCCGCTTTCACTTCACATGCTGGGCATGCACGGAACGGCGTATGCAAACTATGCTGTCGAAGACTGCGATTTTCTGATTGCCATTGGCTCTCGCTTTGACGATCGGGTTGCCGGGAAGGTTGCTACTTTTGCGCCTAACGCGAAAAACATCGCCCACGTCGATATTGACGCAAGCGAGATCGGAAAAGTGAAACACGTCACGTGGTCGCATATTTCCGATGTAAGAACCGGGTTGCAGGATTTGCTGAACTATGGCCGCGGCTTCCAAAAGGATTTTTCGCCGTGGTTAGCGCATATTGCCACGCTGAAACGCAATCATCCGCTCGCCTACGATCGTGATTGCGACTT
>QHXA01000294.1:1129-1593 GCA_003222755.1 Acidobacteriota bacterium | reverse complement strand
TGCACCGGCGTCGGGCAGCATCAGATGTGGGCTGCACAGTACCTGGACTACAAGCATGCGCGATCGTTCCTGACTTCCGGTTCGATGGGGACAATGGGTTTCGGTTTGCCTGCCGCCATCGGCGCGCAGTTTGCGCGGCCGGATCGTCTGGTGATCAACATTGATGGCGATGGCAGTCTGCGGATGAACATCGGCGAGATGGAAACCGTAACGAACTACAACTTGCCGCTAAAGACAATCCTGTTTAACAACCAGGGCGATGGCATGGTTCGGCAGTGGCAGAAGATGTTTTTTGCGGAACGCTTCTGCGGGACGGAAAAGTTCCTTCACCGCAAAGATTTCGTCAATGCCGCCCGGGCGGATGGTTTCGAGTTCGCGGTTCGTGTCAGCGAAAAGAATCGCGTCGAAGCGGTGTTGCAGGAATTCATTCACCACAATGGTCCAGCGTTCCTGGAATTGATGAT
>QHXA01000294.1:0-990 GCA_003222755.1 Acidobacteriota bacterium | reverse complement strand
TTTGTTTTAAATTTTGAAATTGGACGAATCCTGCATCTCAAATTCGTCCAATTTCAAAATTTATGTCTTCAGCCGCTTCTCGAGTTGAGCAACCTGCTCCCGCAGCTCTTGCGGGAGGCGCTCCCCAAACTCATCAAAGAAGCTGTTGATCAGCGGAACTTCCGCGATCCAACCTGGCGCGTCGACGCTGAGAAGTTTCGTCAGGTTTGCAGCCGGCATATCCAGGCCGCGGGTATCGAGATCCTCGGGCCGGGGCAGCCGACCGATAGGTGTTTCGACAGCATTGGCTGTGCCGTTGCAGCGCTCGAAGACCCACTTCAACACGCGGCTGTTTTCGCCGTAACCGGGCCAAAGGAACTTGCCCTTGTCGTCTTTGCGGAACCAATTCACGAAATAGATCTTCGGCATTTTGGCCCCAGGTGTTTTCCCTATCCTGAGCCAATGGGCAAAATAGTCGCCCATGTTGTAACCGCAGAAGGGCAGCATGGCCATGGGGTCCCGCCGGAGCTGGCCGACTTTGGCCGTGGCGGCGGCCGTTGTTTCACTGCTGGTTGTTGCGGCCAGGAAAGTTCCATGTTGCCAGACCACGTTGGCACGCCGGCCGCCGAAGAGGATGGCATCAATGGGAACGCCTTTTGGATCTTCCCATTCTTGTGCGATCACTGGACACTGTTTCGCCGGTGTGGTGAAGCGGGCGTTCGGGTGGGCTGCAGGGCGACCGGACTGTGGATTCCATGGCCGTCTCAGCCAATCGATCAATTCGGCAGGTTTGTCATCTGTCATGCCCTCCCACCAGACGTCGCCGTCAGGGGTTATAGCGCAGTTCGTGAAAATTGAATTCTTGGTGACAGTGAGCATCGCGTTTGGATTCGATTTCACACTTGTTCCGGGCGCAACGCCGAAGAATCCCGCTTCGGGATTAATCGCGTAGAGCCGCCCGTCGGATCCAAACTTCATCCAAGCAATGTCGTCGCCAATGGTTTCCACTTT
>QHXA01000293.1:2474-8063 GCA_003222755.1 Acidobacteriota bacterium | reverse complement strand
CTTTCGTTAAACCCGATCGTATCGACCACCAGTGTGTCGCCTTCCCAGTGACCGACAGAGTGTCCGTAAAAACTAGGAGTGATCTCTTTGGGATGAGGCCGTCCATCCATGTAAATGACTCGGAACGTCTGCGGCCCGTTTTCATCGAAGACGTAAACGGTTTTTGTTTCGGGGATATCGACAAACTCTGTGCCGCCAGGAGTGATGAACTGGCGCGGCCCGCCCGAAGGCTTGCAACGGGTATGAGGCTCGAACAAGTTCGCTTCGCGATACTGATACAAAGCTCTTGCCCAGGGCTGGAACGGAACCTCGCTCTCCTTCGGTTTGCCGGGGAACGGCGGTCCCGAGAAAGCGCCTCGGCCTTGCCCGTCTTTGATCGCGGGGTCTGCCTCCGGTTCGGCGAGGATCGGGCGGCCATTCGGGTGCCTGACGTTTGCCTGCGATTCTGAGCCGTCAAGGGTTCCGCAGCGATCGCCAACAACAATGCCAGCCATGCGGCGGCGAAACAATATCGCACGTTCGATCTCCTTTACTTAGCGTCGGGCCCACCGTCCGGATTATTTCGGTACATCGCTACGCGACCTTGTTATTACCGGCCGGTCCCCCCACGCTTTATTTAGCGTCGGGCCCACCGTCCGGATTATTTCAGTACATCGCTGCGCGACCTTCTTACTACCGGCCGGTCCCCCCACGCTCCCCCGAAATTTCACATCGCCTATTGGCCATGGCCAATTTGTAATATCTGTTTGCGATTAGCAATTTATGGAACAGCGATTTATCGATACCACAATCGCAAATTCTCATTGCATGCGCGGCGGTCGATTTCTCTCAATCGACCGTATTTCCTTGGCTGGAAGCCGCACCCAATTTCTTACCGGTGCTTGCCATCATGACGCTCTTCGCATTGACATTGCGGCTTCCATTCTTCGCCAGACTGCCTTCGACGATGACCTCATCACCGATCTTCATCGTCTCTTTCGTCCAGCCGGAATTGCGGAGACTATTGGGGCCTCCCATTTCAAAACCCCAATTCTCAATGGTTCCGTTTTCGGTCTTGACGTTGATGTAGAACCACACGTGCGGATTCGCCCAGTCGATCTTCGTCACAATGCCTTTCATCGTCGCCGGCTTTTGTGCATCAAACTCCGTCGCGAAGGCATGGTGCGCGCCGGCCGGCACTGCCGACAGAAGCAGTGCGGAAATGAGAATCAAATAAAGAACCATACGCGGCATTTGCTGTCTCCTCCTGTTTATTTCTACGGTCTATTGTCCTGACAATAGTATGGCGGCAGCTCTTCTCCTGCAACCCATTGCAGTGTCCAACTGCTGGACCATGTTTTGGTATATGCGCCTGGGTCGTCGATCGTGACTTCATATTTCAGTGTGTTGAAATCCGGACGTGAGATGCGTTCAATCAGATGGAGTTCACCGGTATGCGGGAGACCCCCATTGGTGAACCAGAACTTTTCATTGAAATTTTTGGTATCGATGACCAATGTGTCGCCTTCCCAGTGTCCCAGGGCGCGGCCGTAGTAGGTCGGGAAATCCTTGTCGTCGGGCTTCAAGGATCGGCCGTCGGTGTAAATCAATCGCCAATTATGGTTGCCGCTGCCGATGAGGACGAAGATTCGCCGTTTCTCGCGGTCTTCCAGGAACTGAACTCCGTATGGAAGTTGAAACTGACGCGGGCCTCCCGGCGGCATGCAAGCGAGAAACATTGGATCACTCTTCAAGAAACTGCGTTGCCGCAATTCATAAAGATCTCGGGCCCAGCGCTGGAATGGAGCGACCTTATCGATATCGGCCAAATTGCGCAGCAGACCATTCGCATCCATCTGAACATTGGCGCCGGATTGCACCACGGCCGTCGAACTCGGATTACCCCAGTATCCCCTTTCGCCGGGGAGAGGACCCAATCGGGGTTGCCCGTCGGGCCAACGCGGCGTCGGCTTGGCGGGTTGATTATCGCGACTGGGCTGAGCGGCAGCTACAGTGAAGACCCTTCGATTCGTGCTGGCAATGGTGACGGAGTTCGCCCACGCCTGCTTGCTTCGATCCCTTGCGGAAATTCCCTGTACGGTGATGACGTCACCGATTTTTAACGTGTCGCGGCTCCATCCGCTCTTTTGAAGGTCGATCGGGCTTTCCAGCTCGATCGCCCAGTTCGTGATTGCATTCGCGCCCTTTACGTCGACAAACAAGTGGACATGAGGATTTGCCCAGTCGATACCAACGACAGTTCCCGTCAGCGTTAAAGTCTGGTCCGGATCGAATTTTGCCGCGATAACGTGATGTGCCGCGAGCGGGACGCCCACGACAAAAACAAGCACCGTGATCGCGAATAAACAGAGAGCCCCAGACCTCATCCTCGCCTCCTGGGCGGTAATCATACACCAGTCCTGGACTGCGGGCTCGTGTCTACATACCGCCGTACTGCGGCCATTTCAGGCATGGTACGATGCGTCTATGGATGATTCGAGCTCTCGAAAAGAGGCCGCAGAGAAACTGTGAATCGCCCTGGAGATGTTTGGCTTGGGCGAGTCGGTCATGCGCGAGAAACTGCGCCGGACCTTTCCTGCGGCTTCGCAAGAGGAGATCGAGAGGCAAAACTTTGGCTTTGGCTGTCGCATCCCCCGGGAGCGGAAGATGGCGATGCGGTCGGCAGACGGCGCGATTCTCGATGAATGAAACGCGCCTTCATACCTCCCTCCGAGCCATTTGCCAAGACCTGTTCGACAGCGGCGCTTCCTACGCAGTTGTGGGCGGCTTGGCTGTTTCGGCTCGCACCGAGCCCCGGTTTACGAGAGACCTCGACCTTGCTGTTTCCGTCGCAGACGACCGCCGGGCTGAAAGTCTGGTGGGTTTCTTACGCGCTCGGCATCCACGCTCGAGGCTTCAACCGCGGCAAGGATCCGCTGGCCGAGCTGGACAGTCTGATGCACCAGCGCAAAAACATAACGCGATAGGCGAGCACGAACGCTCAGAGATTCTTCGGAGTCATATTTGGCTATGTCATCGCTGGGTGAGACTGAATGTTTGTCCGGATTGCGTGAAGAACCACAGTGAGCCCGAGGACGACTGATTCGTGTTTCCGTTGAACAGAATGAATTGGGTCGTGTAACCACCGCCATCGGCAAAATGCGGGAAGAATTGTTCGACGGTTACCGGCGCAGCGCTCTCGATGGTGGGTTGCATTGTCGTAATCAGGAAATCGTCGCGCTCGTTATACCGTCCTCGAAGACCGACAACCGTCATGCCCGCCGCGGATGTCGTGGAAACGCGAAGCACACCCTGGAAGGGCGGCGTCAGCGTGGTGAATCCCTGAATCTGATTCAGGAACATTGCAGTTTGCCCATTCGCGGGCACTGTTGCCGAGCCTGTCAATCCCGTCGACACGCCTGACAATGACGTCAACTCGAAGTTTACGGTGATCGCGTTGGATGACGGATTCGCAATGGCGATACCTGTCTCAATCGAACGCATCTGCGGCGGCGTACCTGCCGCTTCCGCGTACAAACGAAATGCGTTCGAGGCGCGCAATGCGGGAACCCCGGCCTCAGAAACGGTCACGCCGGCCGTCTTGTAGGAAAACACCGCGACACCTGCAGGCGTTTTGCTCGCGTCTGACGGCGTGACACGGACCGAACCCGTTTTGACGGTCGCTGCTGTGCCGCTCGTTGCGATCTTGGCAGCGCTTCGGACCGGAATCGAGTATTGCTGCGACGGCAGGTTGGCAAATTGTATGGTGCCGGACATCGCGGCGTCCGTGGGATTCACAAGAAGGATCTGAGTCGTCCAGCCGGCGCCATCGGCGAAGTGTGGAAAAAGAATCGCGTCCGTTGCCACGGAAACCGCGAGATCGGTTAAGGGAAGCGTCGTGATCAGAAATTCGCCACGTTCGTTGGTCAGGCCTCGCAAAGCGATGACGGAGACGGGCAGCGAGGCGGTAAACGTCATTGTGCCGAAGAGCGGCGCTTTGCCGTTGAATGGCGTCTGATCCAGAAACGCCGCAAATTGAGTGTTCGCCGGAAGGACTTTCGATGTGGCGCCGAAGTTCGTTCCGCCCGCATCGGTGAAATAGAAATTCAGCGTCACATCCTGACTGTTCGGATTTGCAATCGCGATACCCGTGTTCACGCTGCCGTTCACTTCAGCGTAGATGCGGCCGGAAATAATCGATGGCGAGGCGGGAACCGCCGCCTCGCTCACCAGAACATTATTTTGCCGAAAACCAAAAATCGCGAGACCGGACGGCGTCGTACTTCCCGCCACGGGCTGAATACGCGCATAGCCGACGGAGATCGCCGCGCCGGCTCCCTGCGACGTGGACAGGGCGCCGCCTCTCGCCGCCACCGAATAGAAGAGCGAATTGCTTTCCGTGATTTTCGCCACGAATGCGTCGAGCAGCCCCGGCTGAACCGGCATTAGAGCGGACGGCGTAACTGCAAAATCCTGCGAATTGGTTTGGCCGACGACATACGCGTTGCCGCCGGAATCGACGGCGATAGCTCTTGCGAAATCGTTGCCGCCTCCGCCCAGGTAGGTTGAATAGTTGATCGTGGACAGGGAGGAGTTTAGCTTCGTTACAAACGCGTCGCTGCCAACGTCCGAGCCACCGGCGAAGGCACCTTGAATGGCATTGGCCACCGCAAAGTTCGTTGAACTCGTTTGCCCGGCCACATAGACGTTCCCGCTCGCGTCCAGCGCAATCGCATTCGCAGAGTCGTCGCGATACCCGCCGAGATATGTGAATGCGACCAGCTTGCCTGTCGAATCCCATTTGCCGACGAAAGCATCCGAGCCACCGGCCGTCGAAGCGTACACCGAACCGCGCGCGCTTGCGTCGGCCGCCAACGCGGTCACGCGAGCCGTCGCTAACGTCGTGGGCGTCCAGTTGATTCCGTCATTGCTTCTGTAGACACGGCTGGCGTTGGACTGCCCAACAGCGGCGTAGAAGGCGGAGAAATCGGTGGTCATCGCCGTTACGATTCGATCGCCGCTCTCAAGACCATTGTTGGATGGTACCCAGAAACTCCCATCGTTGGTGCTGCGGAAGACGCCGACGGAATCTGTTCCGGCAAGAACAACGTGTGGGTTCGCCGGATCGACAATGATCACATTCACATTGGGATCGAACAGCCCGGAGTTCACAGACACCCAGTTCAGACCGCCGTCGACTGTCCTGAACAGCCCCGTCGCAGTACCGGCGTAGATCGTAGGCGGCGCCGTTTGCGCGACAGCTATCGTCTTGACGGTCGACGCGGGCAGACCATTGCTGACTTTTGTCCATGTGCTGCCGGCGTTCGTACTCTTGTACACACCATCCGCATCCGTACCCGCGTAAATCGTGCTTGGGTCGGCGATCGCAAGCGCGGTGACAAGAACATTGGTCAGACTCGGCGGGCCGCCCCACGTGTCGCTGCCGTTCGTGGACTTCACGACCCCGACATTCGAAGCCCGACTCGCCGCGTACACCGTGCCGGCCGATACAGGATCCGCTGCCAGCGCCGTCACGCGGTTTCCTGGAAACCGGCTGAGATTCGTCCATGTAATACCGCCGTCCGTGCTCCTATATATGCCGCGGCTCCC
>QHXA01000293.1:0-2450 GCA_003222755.1 Acidobacteriota bacterium | reverse complement strand
CGGGGCCAGATGTAGCGGGACCGCGGGCGGCCACAGCAATTGCGGTTACAGGCAAACGGCCGATATCCGCGCCGGAAGCCGTCCATGTCGAGCCGCTATCGGAAGTGCGGAATACGGGACCGCCGCCATAGCCAGGTTGCACCGCATTGGCGGTTGCACCGGTCCTCGACCAATCCAATGTGGAAGTGTTGCCCGCAACATACACATTGCCGGACGCATCAACAGCGATCGCGTTGGCTGCGTCATTATAGTAAGGTCCCCCCGTAAAAGTTCCCCATGAACTCCCCCCAACTGAGCCTCCCAGCGATTGTTTGGAAATGAAAAGGTCAGTGTTAGCTGGCTTGTTTAAGCCGCTGCTCGTTAGATTGACGACTGTCCCTGCAATGTAACCATTGCCCGACGAGTCCAGCGCTAATGCCCTGATATCCATCGCGGCACTACTGAAAATGTAACGCGAATACAGTATCGTGCCCGACGGACTGAGTTTTGTGATGAACCCGCGGTCTGAAGAAATCGGCGGAACCGGAACCCCAACCGTAATTGGAAAATTCTCGGATGATGTGTTTCCGGCCACGACCGCATTTCCGGATGTGTCCACCGCAACCGCTCGGGCTTGGTCATCGCTTGTGCCGCCGATATACGTGGAATACACGTACGAAGAGCCTGAAGCATTCAGCTTCGTCACGAACGCGTCGAAGCAGCTCCCGTCGGCAGCCGTGTTGCAGGTACGGCGAATGGCGCTCGAGGTCGTCGGGAAATCCCTCGACGCCGTGGATCCGGCGATGATGGCATTGCCGGATGAGTCGACGGCGATTCCCCTCGACTGGTCGTCATCTGTTCCACCAATGTATGTGGCATAAATCATCGCGGTGCCGGCCGGATTCAGCTTCGTTACGAAGGCATCACTGGTGCCGCCATCAGGATCTGTCGATGTTGTCGAGCCGGTAACATAGACATTGCCGGACGAATCGAGCGCAACGCCCCGCGCATCATCGTCGCCATTACTGCCGAGGAACGTCGAATAGTTCAGAATCGGATCGATGATGAGCGGCTCCCGGTGGTCGTATGCTCCAACTTCAAAGCGCACGATGTTGCCTGCATCGAAACGATAACGGCCATCGATGTTTCGGCGATTCCCGCGGATCTTCTGGTAGACGATCGGCTTCTGCTGGACGATTGGACCAAGATGTAGATTACCCGCGGCATCGAGCGAGATCGTTTCGGGCCCATCGAAACGGAAAGCGATTCGATTCGGGTCCGCGCCCGGCTTGACGATGAAGTCGTATTCAAGCTGGCGCTGGTTTCCGTAGTAAACGAGATCGATGCCGGGATAGACATGCTGATATCGAACACGAGCATAGGTTGGAATGTCGCGCAAGATACGCGTCTTCCGCAGGTAATGAACTCGACCCATTTGTCTGTCTTCGCCGGTAATCTTCGCGCCAGAATCCGCGCCGAGCAGCCGCGTGCGAATCGAGAGGCCTCGGAATGCGAAGTGATTTCCGGCCGGAGTCAGCGCGAGAGTGTAGCCTTGCCCGCGAGCGATGAAGCGGGCCGCAGGAGACGCCTGGCCGCGATTTTCCTCGAAGGAGATTTCACGCTGGCGTGGCCGTGGCGCACTTTGTGTCTTTGTGATTAGGAACACAAAGACACAAAAGACACGAAGACACAAAAACGCGAATCCAACGGAACAGTTCCTGGATCGGCTTCCCCACATAGCTTGTCGTGGTAGGAATATACTTGAAACCGCGTTCGAGCGGATCGTTGAAAGGATTAACACGAAACCCACTGCGTCGAAGCGAGATCGCCTCCTGCTGCCTCAAAAGCGTTCTCAGTGGCCGTCCTTGATGGAATTCGGTTGATTTTTCAGAACCAAGGTGCTTGTTTCCTCGGGCACTCCGGCTTCGCAGAGGCTTAAGCAAGTAGCTCCAAAACGAACGGCAAAAGCTTTCGATCCGCTCGCGCGTGATGAAGCTCAGATCTTCCGTGACTTGCTCGGTGGGCAACACATGATGATCCGGGGATTCTCCAATCCGGACATCCGAAACATACTCAAACTCCGAACGCCTGAAAGATATCACCAATCCCCGCCGGCAAAGCGCCAAGGTCACACGCATCTTCAACCGCTGTCATGCTCACGGATTGATTACCAAGATCCCCACCTCGCGACGCTGGCGCTTAACCAAACAAGGCCGGATTGCGATGACTGCATCGAGTCAACTGCAGGATCTTCAATTCCCGGTCACACGTATGAAATTCGCCGCATGACGCAAACTTCTCTGCGAAAAACGGAGAATGTACGCACAAAGAATTTGTCTTCCCACGTTCACGAGCGACACGTAAACGAACCATGCGCCGGAAGCATCACTAAATGCTTGGCGACTTATGGCGAGTAATCCGCTCAATATGGCTATCGGCGGCGCTGCAACGTTACAATCAGCCGGAATCTC
>QHXA01000292.1 GCA_003222755.1 Acidobacteriota bacterium | reverse complement strand
CACGCTCGCTCATCCGTCGCTGGGGCAGACTCCGCGTGAGGCGTTTCGAATCGGTATGGCCAAGGACGGCGTGCGCATCCATCGGGTGGTCCCATACAACGAGGAGTTCATGATGCTGACGCTGCCCACCACCGCCAGAGGGACAGCGAAGGTCATGGTGTCGCGAGGAGTGAAAATCAACCACATCTATTACTGGTGCGACGCTTTTCGCCAGGTTGAAGGTGAGATCGTTCCCGTCCGCTACGATCCGTTCGACGCCGGAACCGCGTATGCGTTCGTGGGAAAGCAGTGGCTGCAATGTCACTCTGAGCACTTCGGCGCGCTGAAGGGCCGCTCGGAGCGAGAGATCATGCTGGCCACGACGGAACTCCACCGCCGACGGCGCAACCATAGCTCCACTTTTCACATCACCGCCCAACGTCTGGCGGCATTCCTGGAATCAGTAGAAGCCGAGGAGGCGTTGTTGATGCAGCGACTGCGCGATCGGGAAAGCTTGACGATTCGTTTAGGGATTGCCGTCGCCGAAAAACCCGCCGTTGAAGAGCGTGAGCCGGCAAACCATCACGACGATGCGGCCGAGAATGAAGCCGTCGGCGAAGTGTACGGAGAGTTTTAATGGCGGTCGCTCGGGCCGGGTTTCCACCGGAGCTACTGAGCCAGCCGTGGAGCGCACGTATTCATTACTTTCAGGCGTACATGATGGCGCATCCGCGGCTAGTCGCAACTCGCGAAGCCTTGCTGAACGCGATTCACGAAGTACCGGCCAACTCGCTGATTCTCGTCTTTGGTCCAACTGGCGTTGGCAAGACCACCTTGCGAGTGAAGGTCGAACAACTTCTTGCCGCGGAACTGCTGCCGATGCTTGAAGCTGATCGCGGGCGTCTGCCGGTCGTTAGCGTCGAGTGCGTCGCGCCGGAATCGGGCAGTTTCAGTTGGCGCGATCACTTTCGACGCCTGTTACTTCAGATGGACGAACCATTGGTCGATTACAAGATCAACACAGCGGCGCCTGTCCATATTGCGGACAAAGCGGTGCGATTCATGCCGAGCGCTAAGGCCGTCGGAGCCGAGTACCACCACGCTGTGGAGCGGGCGCTTGCCTTTCGGCGTCCGATGGCCGTACTTATTGACGAAGCGCAGCATCTGGCCAGAATGAGTTCCGGCCGGAGGCTTTCCGACCAGTTGGACGTCATCAAGTCTTTGGCGAACCGCACGAACACCGTTCACGTTCTGATCGGCACCTACGAACTGCTCGCCTTTCGCAATCTGAGCGCGCAATTGAGCCGGCGGAGTATCGACATTTATTTTCCGCGTTATAAAGCCGATGATCCAGACGATTTGAAAGTATTCAGGACGATTGTGAAATCGTTCGAGCAACAGCTTCCGCTATCGGAGTCGCCGGATTTGCTAAAGGATTGGGAATACCTCTACGAGCGGAGTATCGGTTGCGTCGGCATCCTGAAAGACTGGCTCGTGAGAGTACTGGTTTCTGTATCCAGGCGCAGCGCCGAGACGCTGAAGCGCAAAGACCTGGAGGCCCATGCACCCAGCGTCGCTCAGTGCGACAAAATGCTTTCCGAAGCTGTCGAGGGCGAGGTCCGGTTGATCGAGAGTGCGGAAGAGCGAAGCCGCCTGAGAACCCGTCTTGGTTTGAGTGGAAAAGAAAATAGCGGCGAGGCGGCGGACTCTTCCACCAAGATCGCCGCGCAGGCCCGGAATCCGTTAAAGCCGGGACAACGCAGACCCGTCCGGGACGCCGTCGGCACAGCCAGTTCTATGGACGCGAATGGAAGCCGTCTTTGATTCCTGGGACTCCACACCGCCGGTCTTGCCGCAGCGGAGCCGGCTGTACGCGCTAGAGCCGGTCGGAATCGGAACACCGTTTGTGGAGAGCCTCTCCGGGTATATCGCACGGCTCGCTGACGCTCACGCCATTTCAGTGGGTGACTTGGTGGGCCGGGAGCTTTCGCCTTTCGTAAAGAAGTGTTTGACATCAGTCGGTCCGTCCATGAGGCAGAGCAGAGCCAGTTCTCATGGTTTTCGTGCAGGGGCGTCTACGATCAATGGCTTCGGAAAACATTCCAAAAGATGCATTGATGCGCTCGCAACCGCGACCTTACAAAAAGATCTTCGGTTCCTCACGCTGTCGCCCTTCGACGGTGTTTTCTCGCCGCACGGCGTGTCGCGTAAAACGCGCATGTGGTGTCCCAAGTGTTACGACGAGTGGCACATGGCCGATACCTGCATATATGAGCCGCTCCCGTGGAATATCGGCCTTGTCACGCTCTGTAGGCGTCATCTCGTAAGCCTTGTGTCAGAGTGTCCACATTGCCGGCGGCGGTCCAGGCCTCTCGCCGTCTATTCCCGCCCCGGCCACTGCTCGCATTGCCAGCAGTGGCTTGGCGGATCTGCAGCGGGTTCGCTAGGAAATGGCACTGACGACGCAAGGGCGCACGACATCGCGCTGGCGCGTGCGGAGGCGATCGGCGAACTGCTGGCAATTGCTCCGCGATTGGCCGGTATCTCACTGCACGGCGTATTCATTGCAAACCTGAAATCGTGCGTAGATGCCATCACGGCTGGGAACATGGAAGCGTTCGCCCGCCGGTGTCAAGTATCACGATCTCCGGTGCAATTTCTTCTCAGCGGAAGATGCATGCCAACACTCGATTTTATATTGCGGATTTCCTACCAGCTAAGTATCCCGCTCACAGCGTTCCTGGAGAGCGATCCCCTTCGGGCAGGTGAATATTGGGAACAAGCACGACAGGGTCTTGGAAGTGATCGAATTATTCCTGTTCGTAGATCGATCCAACAACTGCGCCTTGAACTTTTGAAAGCGGCTCAAGAGGAACCGGTTCCGAGTCTTTCGGAGATCGCTGGACGCTTAGGGTACAAAGGAACAAGTCGCCTCCACGAAGCGTGTCCGGATCTTTGCAAGCAAATTGCTACAAAGTACCGGCAATCCGGCAGGAGCCATCTCTGGAAGAAATCGGACGCAGAAAGGATCTGCGAGCGTGTCGATCTGAGACAACTTCTCGAGCAGTGTTTGGCTCAGGACCGGCCAGGTTCCGTCCATGGGCTCGCGGTCAGCGTGGGGTATGCCAACGACTCGTGCTTGCGGCAGAAGTTTCCAGATCTGTGTCGCGCGATTGCACGCAAACGCGCGGCGCAAAAGGCCGCGCGCCTGACCGACATGGAAAGAGTGCTTACAGAAGCTTTGAACGATGATCCAATCCCCACACTAAACGATCTCCGGAGGCGTTTGGGATACTCAAATGCTGACTGCCTTCGGCAGCATTTTCCGACGCTATGCAAACAGATCCGTGCGCGCCGGAAAACAGCACGCCAGGAGGAAATCGCGCAAGCGAAGAGAACGCTTCAAAACATACTGTCGGAGGTTCCCGTTGTTTCACTGCGGGTCGCCAGCCAACGTATGGGTGTCTCTTGTGCCTACCTATACGAGCTCTGTCCTGAGGAGTCCGTCACCATCACATCGCGGTACCGCCGGTGGCGACGCGACACCGCCGAACAGCGCAAAATCGCGCTGTTTGAAGAGGTCCACAAAGTCGTCCGGCAGCTACACGACCAAGGCAAGTGCCCAACCGCAGAGCGGGTCACGTCATTGTTATCACCGACTACTTCCAAGGAATGGAAGACCGTCAACGCTGCAGTGAAAGCGGCCAGGCACGAAATCCAAAACGAACGATACTCGCCAGAAGAGAGTATGCGCATTTCACCGCCGCCCCAAATCTGTGAACCGATGGCGCACCAATTTCAAATATCAAAGACGTGATACGGCCCGGCAGACAGACCGGGAAGCATAAAGCGGCAGCTACGCCATTTTATGGTTCAAGTTACAGCGTTGTTCGTCAGGATTGGCTCCGAAAATCGCCTCAGTTTTTACGAAACAGCGATTACCGCCACAAAAATCTGTAATCGCCGTATCGCGAATTTCGTAAGTTGTTTGTTGCAAATTCGCGATGGCTGATGGCCGATTGCCGATTTCGGGTGACACTACATCAAAGAATTCTTGACATGCTGAAGCGGTCAGGGTACATGAATAAGTACTTTCGGCTCCTCTAGATGCATGGAGAGCGGACCTGCTCGGTAGGGGTCGCGAAATTAATTAAGCGATCATTCATGAACAACGGAGGAGATTTGTGAGCACGAGACTACTCGTAGCAGGTTGCGTGGCGTTAATGTCTGTGGCTCTTGTCTCGGCCCAGGCTGGCCAAACCGCCCGCCAATCCAATCCGGCTTCGCAGGCTCCAGCTAAGACAGCCGTTGCTGCCCCAGACGCAGCGGCGCAACGGGCACTCATCGATCAATATTGCGTAACATGCCATAACGTGAAGCTGAAGACTGCGAACTTGCTGCTCGACCAGCTGGACCTTGCGCACCTCGGCGAGCATGCGGAAGTCGCCGAAAAAGTGGTACGGAAGCTTCGGGCGGGCATGATGCCGCCGACTGGAATGCGCCGGCCCGATGCGGCCACGCTGGACGCACTGATCCGCTGGATGGAGAATGAGCTCGACCGGAGCGCAGTTACGAATCTTCCCCCGCCGGGCCTGCACCGCCTGAACCGCACCGAGTATGCGAATGCGATTCACGATCTGCTCGCGCTCGAAGTCAATCCGACGAAGTTCCTGCCAGCTGACGATTCGACCCGGGGGTTCGACAATATCGCCGGGGCGCTGACGATGTCGCCGGCACTGATGGAGGCGTACTTATCGGCGGCGGGAAAAATCAGCCGCTTGGCGATTGGCGATGTATCGGCTCCGACCCAGGCAGTGTTCGAGGTCCCGCCGGATACGGCGCAAAATCACTACATCGAAGGGCTGCCTTTCGGAACTCGCGGTGGAATGCTGATCCCATATGAATTTCCTGCCGATGGCGAGTATACGTTCAGAGTTAAGGGCGTCACCGGTTACTTCCAGGCCGTTCTTGGCCAGATCAGGGGTGAGATTGGGATCGGGAAATCTCAAACACAACCGGCACCGGCCGTGCGACTCCACGAATCCCAGTCAAGGCCGGCCATCACACCGTCGGTGTGACGTTCCTCGCCACCAACGACGTACCGGGTACGGAGCTGAACAGACCATTTCAGCGAACTATGAACACGCCGGGAACCATCCCGGGATTTCAGTTCTATCCGCACGTCGGCCAGGTCACGATTGAAGGCCCTTACGGAGCCACCGGAGCCGCTGACACGCCCAGCCGTCGTAAGATTTTCGTGTGTCGTCCGGCCACCGCACGTGATGAAGGAACCTGTGCTCGCGTCATCATCTCCACTCTCGCGAAGCATGCATTCCGGCGCCCAGCGACTCCAGCGGACTTGGAATTGTTGAATGAATTTTATCTCGCTGGCCGAAAGGAAGGCGGCAGCTTCGATCAGGGTATCGAAGCGGCGTTGCAGCGCATACTTGCAGATCCTGAATTTGTTTATCGCGGGGAGTCCGAGCCTGCCGGGCTGGCGGTCGGCAAGAGCTATCGGATCAGCGATCTCGCACTGGCGTCTCGGCTATCCTTCTTCCTGTGGAGCAGCATTCCCGATGACGAACTGATCGATCTTGCCGCACAAGGCAAGCTCAAAGATCCAGCCGTGCTCGAGCAGCAAGTGAAGCGGATGCTCAAGGATCCGCGGTCCTCAGCGCTGATTGACAACTTCACAGGTCAGTGGTTGGGCGTGCGCTCACTGAAGGCGAGCGAGCCGGTCGTGAATCTGTTTCCGGATTTCGACGACAACCTGCGAGACGCGTTCCAGCGTGAGACGGAATTGTTCTTCGGCAGCATCGTGCGCGAGGACCGTAGTGTCCTCGATCTGTTGACGGCGGATTACACGTTCG
>QHXA01000915.1:3726-4160 GCA_003222755.1 Acidobacteriota bacterium | reverse complement strand
AGGACCATTTCTACAGTTTGGGCTGATGCCGGCAGCAACTCGACAATCTGTGCCGCTAGTGGACTCACTCGACTGCCGGGCAGAACGATGCCCGCAAGATTCAGTGGATCGGCAGCGGCAATCTTCAATTCCGTTTCGGCCGGCGTTCTGCGGATGGAGCGCAAGAGATCCACCGCTTCCGGTCTGGCGAATTGTTCACCCAGGAAACCAGAAACGAAACGGCCGCCCCGAATTTCACCGCGAGCTTCCATGCGGCGGAGGGCGATCAGCAAATCGCGCCACGCGGGTGCGAGCGTCTCGCGCGCAAGCAAATCCCGGAACACGACGCCCCAGCGCAGCAGGAGCTGGCGCGCAAAGGCGTCCGCGCGTTCGTCCGGCGATACGTTCGCGCCGGGAAGCTCGAGCAGCGCCCACCGGCCTGCGGCGTGTCGAGG
>QHXA01000915.1:2400-3588 GCA_003222755.1 Acidobacteriota bacterium | reverse complement strand
CGTCACCTCCGGCAAAAATGAGGCGCCGCGCCGCCGCAGCGCTTCTAGAATGTCGCGGCCCGATTGCGAAATCCCATTGCTTTGCGGAATAGCTTCGAGCAACCACGATGCATCCTCACGTAAAAAGATCGCAACCGGAGCGACACGCGTCGGCCGGATGCGACGGTTGTGTGTGCTCGCGTCCTCCAGTACCAACGATGGATGCGGGGAAAGCCGTCCCCACATCACTTCGCCCGAAAGGCACAGGCGGTCGAGCAAATCCGGCGTGTAACGCACGACGCGGCGCCGCAGGACTTCGGATTCCCAAGCCGCCGCGGAGATCTCATATCCTTGCAGCTGCTTGAGAATCTGAAGCGTTCCGTCTACGCCGTGAAGCTGCGTGCCGGGCGCGACATGCTGCCACGTAAACAAGAACCTCATGAAGTCAGCCGACGTCACAGGTTCGATCTCTTTGCGCAGGCGGCCCAACGTGAGGCGATGAATCCGCGCGAGCAATCGCCGGTTGCACCATTCCATTTCGCTGTCCGCTGCCTTCGACTCCCGGCTGAAGCGGCCGCGCAAGACCTGACCTCCGGATTCGAGCTTTGCCATCGCCGATTCGACGGCATCGCGCGGCAGAGCCAATCGGCTGGCGAGAGTCGTCACCGTCATCGGACCGGTCGATTCCATCCAGCCGCGCACTGTTACGAATGGCCCTTCATCCGATTGCAATACTGGCGCGCGTTCCGCGGCGGCCCAGAATTCGCGACCTTCACGACGTATGACTTTCACCCGATTCATCTTCGATAGCTCATCAAAGAATGCCTGCCACTCCGGAACCGGAGGCAGAACCATTAATGTGAGCATCGCATCGTGCAACTCATCCGCGTCCCGAACAACAGGCCAGGATTCGTTGAACACTTCTTCAATGGCAGCAGGATCCAATGCCCCGATTTCGCCTGCATCCGAGCCCAACGTCCGGCGCATCTGCACGGCCCGCGCGCGACGCTCCTCGAGCGGCGCGTCATCGAGATACGCATACGGGTTGGCATTCAAGATTTCATGCGACAGCGGCGACGGCTCCGCTGTGTCAATGGCAACAGTACGGATCTCGCCGGCTCCAATGGCATCAAGTAGAGCTTTCAGTCCGTTGATATCCATCGCTTCATTCAGGCAATCGCGAATGGTTTCGGTCACGAGCGGATGGTC
>QHXA01000915.1:1865-2342 GCA_003222755.1 Acidobacteriota bacterium | reverse complement strand
AGCAAATCATCCGATCGCATCCGTTGAATCGGAGGCGGCACCTTCCGGCCTCCCGCAAAGCGCAAGATCGCCAGAGCGCGTGAGGCGTTCCAACGCCATCGGGCTGTGAACATCGGCGAGACCAATACGGCTTGAATCAGCAGGTCTTCAACAGTGGATATGTTCAGGAAATTGAAAACGACTTCGAGCGGAAAGCTGTGCTGTTCACCCAGAGAGATGACGATGCCGTTGTCCGTGGCGGCCGCTTGAAGCTCAAAATTAAAAGTCCGGCAGAAACGCTTCCGCAGAGACAGGCCCCATGCTCGATTGATCCGCGCGCCGAACGGTGCGTGGATGACGAGCTGCATTCCGCCGCCTTCATCAAAAAAGCGTTCGGCCACTACAGTTTGTTGCGTGGGAAGAGCACCAAGTGCTGCCGCTCCCGCGCGAATGTAGAGTGCCGCCTGTTCCGCGCCGCGCCGGTCCAGGGCGCACTCG
>QHXA01000915.1:0-1725 GCA_003222755.1 Acidobacteriota bacterium | reverse complement strand
CGACGCGCCGAATACGCCAGGAAGTCGTCCCGAGCAGGAAGACGTCTCCGGCCAGGCTTTCAACGGCGAAGTCTTCGTCGAGTGTTCCAACAATCGTCTCGTCAGGTTCTGCAACGACATAGTAGTTCGCATTCTCCGGAATCGCGCCACCCGACGTTATTGCCGCGAGCCGCGCTCCACGCCGGCCTCGCAAGATCCCATTGATTTGATCGCGGTGGAGGAACGCGCCACTGCGGCCGCGTTGCGTGGCAATACCTTCCGACAGCATTTCAACGACAGCATCGAATTGAGCACGAGGAAGGTCGTGATACGGGTAAGCCCGCTGTACCAGTTCGAAAAGATCATCCTCGCGCCACGGCTCGCAAGCTGCAGCGGAAACCATCTGCTGTGCAAGCACGTCCAGGGGCCAAGGCGGAATGCCCAGCGCGTCCAACGAGCCCGCTCGAATTGCGTGAACCAGCGCGGCGCATTCAATCAGCTCGTCGCGTGTGGTTGCGAATAGCCGTCCCTTCGGAATGCTGTTCGGATCTACACGGTGACCGGAACGGCCGATGCGCTGGAGCGCCACTGCAATCGATCGGGGTGAGCCGACCTGGCATACGAGTTCTACCGATCCGATGTCGATACCGAGTTCCAGTGATGCGGTTGCGACAACAGCTCGTAGTTCGCCGTTCTTGAGTTTTTGCTCCGCCTCCAGCCGCAGACGCCGCGACAGACTTCCATGATGCGCCAGTACCGCAGCTTCGCCGAGGCGTTCCGCAAGGTGGTGCGAGACGCGCTCCGCAAGCCGCCGTGTAGAATACGAGCGTCGTACGGTGGGCAAGAATAAGTTCGGCGAGACGATCGTAGATTTCACCCCACATCTCGTTGCTGGCCACCACCCCGAGCTCGTCCTTCGGAACCTCCACTGCGAGATCCAATTTCCGGCGGTGACCGCTATCGATGATGCGAATCTGTCGGTCCGGTGCAACAAACTTGGCGACCTCTTCGATGGGCCGCACCGTAGCCGAAAGTCCGATTCGCTGCAGCCGTGCCCCGCCGGCTTTCATGACGAGATCGTCGAGCCGGGCGAGCGATAAGGAAAGATGAGAGCCGCGCTTGTCAACGACCATCGCATGGATTTCATCGATGATCATTGTTTTGGCCGTCTTCAGCAGTTCGCGGCTGCGCTCGGCCGTAAGCAAGATGAACAGAGATTCGGGGGTTGTGACCAGGATGTGCGGCGGCCGCTTGATCATTTGCTGCCGTTCGGGCATCGTCGTATCGCCGGTCCTTACGGCAACACGGATCGGCGGCATCAGCAAACCTTTTTCCCCTGCCAGCTTCGCAATTTCCTGAAGCGGCCGTTCGAGATTTTTTTGGATGTCGTTGCTGAGCGCTTTTAGCGGCGAGACATAGACGACAGAGGTTTGATCCCGAAGAGAACCGTCGAATGCCGCGCGCACCAACTGATCGAGGCAGGATAAAAATGCTGCCAGCGTCTTGCCGGAGCCAGTCGGCGCGGAAATGAGAACATCGCTACCTTCACCGATTTCTTTCCAGGCAAGCTCCTGGACCTCCGTTGCTCTCGCAAATGACCGCTGAAACCATTCCTGAATGAGGGAGTGAAATCGCATGGATGAACCAGTGTAGCAAACCACGCGCAGCCGCGGAGCAGGGCAAGTTCTACCGAACGAAGTTTACTCAATCCAGTGAATGCGGACTTCCTTCTCGACTTGTTCGAAT
>QHXA01000291.1 GCA_003222755.1 Acidobacteriota bacterium | reverse complement strand
CTACGGACACTTCAGCGCCCAGAACTCTCGTGATGACTCTGCAATAATCCTGTCATTTTTTCGCCGGTGAAAGACTCAATCTCTTTATCGCCTGCTGAGTGGGTTGTCGGTCGACCCAGATGTAAGGAGCAGGCAGCGATGTTAGCGAATATTAAAGGAGGCTGCAAACTCGCTACAGTTCACAGCAATGACTGATATCTCTTGTATTATCAATAGATTAATAACGGAGGAAGAGGGATTCGAACCCCCGGTACGGTTCCCCGTACAGCGGTTTTCAAGACCGCCGGTTTCAACCACTCACCCATTCCTCCGACGTTGAGCTTACTCTGACGAGGCAGGGAATTCCAGATACTGGATCGTGAGGTCTTTTTGTCGATTCGGCTTTTTCGTTGTGAGCTTGAGTGGAACCGAGACCGGATCCGGGTGTTTGATCAGGACAGTCCCGCGATCGGTTTTGCCCCTCAACGTGAGGAAATCGTGACGTTCGGATTGCACCTGAAGCGTTTCTCCGCTTCGTAGCGTCACCGTGATGGCAATCGGCTTCCCTTTTTGATATTTGCCGAACTCGATTCTGGAGATCGCATTTGCCGGCATCTGGCCGTGCAATTTGTCTCGGCGATATGTCAGGACCGCGGCGGGGCTTCGTCCCTGGATGAACCCGGAGAATTCGGGATTCTCAACCACAATTCGCTCACCATCTGTCAGTCCCACCACAACCTTCTCAGCCGGTACCGGCGTTTGAAGGAAGAGCGCCAGAAACAAATTCATTATCCACATTTACAGTCTCTCAATTGCGAGCGCGATACCCATGCCGCCGCTGATACACAGGGTTGCAAGCCCGTAACGGGCTTTGCGTTTTCGCATTTCGTGCACGAGCGTTGTCACGATGCGGGACCCGGTGCAGCCTATCGGATGACCCAACGCGATAGCACCGCCATTAACATTTATTCTCGCCGGATCAATCGGCAACTCACGCAAGCATGCCAGCACCTGAGAGGCGAAGGCTTCATTGATTTCGACGACCTCGAACTGCTCCAAGTTCATGCCGGTTTTCGCAAGAAGCTTCTTAACTGCCGGCACGGGTCCGATGCCCATGATTTTCGGGTCCACTCCCGCGACGCCCCAATCGATAATTCTTGCAAGCGGTTTCAAATTTCGCCGCTTGGCTTCATCTTCAGACGCGAGAACCGTTGCAGAGGCGCCGTCGGTGATGCCGGATGAGTTTCCAGCCGTGATGGTGCCGGTCTTCACGAACACCGGTGAAAGTTTAGCCATGTCATCCAAGGACGCGTCCATCCGGATATGCTCATCGGAATCGAGTTGCTTCGTCTCGCCCTTCTTTCCGCGGACCGCCACCGGAATTAACTCGTCTCCAAACCGTTTCGCGCGGGTCGCCGCTGCCGCCTTTTGCTGGCTGCGCAGCGCGTACTGGTCTTGTTCTTCGCGCGTAATCTTGTACAAGCTGGCGAGATTCTCTGCGGTTTCGCCCATCACGAGTTCGGATAGCGGGCAGTAGAACCCGTCCCGATACATGCCGTCAATGAAGTGATGATTGCCCATGCGCAGGCCCCACCTGGCTTGCTCGACGAGATATGGAACATTGCTCATGGACTCCATTCCACCGGCGACAATGACGTCGGCGTTACCTAAAAGAATTTCCTGGCAACCCAAAATGATTGCCTTCAGGCCCGAACCGCAAGCCTTGTTGACCGTGTATGCCGAGATCTCTTGCGGAATCCCGGATCGATAGCTAACCTGCCGGGCCGGGTTTGGCCCATTACCCGCCCCTCGCGCGTGCCCGATGATGACCTCGTTAACTCTCGCCGGTTGAACCTCGGCTCGAGAGAGAGCCTCCTTCACAGCGATCACGCCAAGCTCGACGGCACTCAGCGGCGCGAGTGCGCCCCCAAATTTTCCGATTGCAGTGCGAACGGCAGAAGCGATGAAGACGGATTTCATGAGGACTCTACTATAATCCAGCGATGCAGACTGAGGAGTTAAAAATCCTCCTGGCCTTGGAACCCAAATGGACTATATCGCTGAATGGGCTTGAGTTTCTGACGGTCGCCTCATCCGAAATATCCATTAGAAATTCCACGATTGAATTTGGCCGATACTCCCGGACCATCTCAAGCCTGGAGTGGCTGCGTCCCAATGTTGTGCGTATCCAGGGTAAGGCAAAGTTCCGGACTCAGGCCGATACCATCACGCTTTATCCTGGTGAGCGGCTTCCCTCCTCGGCCGACCTGCGAAGAAAGCGCCGATCATTCCAGGTGGAAATCGGCCGGGCCCTTTGTTCCTATTTCGGGACGCGAAGGACTGAGCGGCAAACGTTGTATGCCGATCGGCAGCATGGAATCGGCGGCGCTTACGCTAGATTCATCGTCGGGAAACATGCCGTGATCAGTGTGGATCCGGATGAGCCTGCCGTCATCGTCAATGGACTCATGCGCGCGGCGCTGCTCTGGGCGCCGCTGGTTCGGCGGCCGACCGCGGCAGTCGTGCCTCACGGGAGGCACCAAACCATCTCGGCTCGTCTGCGAAACATGCCGCTTGCGCGTCGCGCAATTGAATGGCTGCAGTGGGATGGTAACCGTATTCAGCCGTTGGAAGAGTCGACGGCGGAACCTGAAACCCACGTTCAGCAGTTCGTTGTTCCCGACGCTGGCTCTGAGGTTGCGCGCATTTGCGCCTTAGCGCCGGATTTGCTGCAGCCTGTGCTGCACATTCCGGGAAAAGCCATATCGATCCGGCTCCGAGGCATCGAAATCGCCCGGGTTTCGGATCAGGGCACGGTGTATCCATTGGGTGAGCCGCTCGGCGACGTCATCACGGAACTTGCGAGTGTGCGCCGGCACGGAAGCCGGCATCCACTGTCGCGCGCTCACGAGGAGCGGTGGCTGGAGTCCAATTTGGTTGGCGACATTGGCCAACTGATACCTTCGATCGACACCCGGCACATCTATCCACAGGTCCCAAGCTTTATCGGTGAGGAGCGGAACGTTATCGATTTGCTAACGGTCACGACTCAAGGACGGCTGGTTGTTATCGAAATCAAGGCGTCGCCGGACCCGGATCTTCCGTTCCAGGCGTTGGATTATTGGATCGCCGTAGAACGGCATCGAAAGGCTGGCGACTTCCAGAGCAAGGGCTATTTTCCTGGTTGTAAGTTGCAGCACGAGCCGGCGATGCTCGTTCTGGTGGCGCCGTTGCTTGCGTATCACAAGACGGCGGGACGAATGATTGCGATGTTTCCTGCCGAACTGCCGCTAATGGAGATCGGAATCAACCAGACGTGGAAAAACCGGATCAAGATATTGCGCCGTAAAGGCCTGGTCAGTTAGGCTGAAGGCGGAGAAAACATATGACAATCAGGCGTCTGCTCGTGTTGGTCATCGCCATCTTCATGGTGGCGGGAATGACGATGGCCCAGGGCCCAAAGAAAGATGTTGGTAAGGATGTGCCCCTGCCACCGGGTTCCGATCGAAGTACCGCTGGTAAAGACCAATTGCCTCAGGTGCCGTCGCTTTCAATCGATGTTGATGTCATTTCACTTGATGTCGTCGTGACCGATCAAAGTGGCAACCCGATTGGAGGTTTGGAAAAAAAGCACTTCAGGGTTTTCGATGACGATGTGGAGCAGAGCGTTACGAACTTCAGTCCGACCGATGCACCTCTGACCGTAGTGATTCTCGCCGAGTTCAGCAATACGTTCGGGTACTACTTTGATGATGTCGTCGGACCTGCCGCGGGATTCATCAACAGCCTGAGGCCCGACGACTGGGCGGCTCTGATCGCATTTGATATCCGCCCGGAGATCTTGACGGATTTCACGAAGAACAAGAACGAACTGTTCGACGGTCTCAGACGAATGCGGATTCCTGCATACAGCGAGACCTGCCTCTATGATGCGGTGTACGACACACTCCAGCGGCTCGAGCGCGTAGACGGCAAGAAGGCGATTTTCTTGTTGAGCACTGGGCTCGACACGAACATCAGCAAGCACACGTACGGCGAAGCTCTGAAGAAGGCAGAGACGTCGGACACCATGATCTACTCCGTCGGAATGGGACAGTTGGCGCGCCTGTATTTCGAGACACGGCTTTCAAATCTGGATCAGATTACATTTCTGCAGGCCGACAACGTCATGCGATCTCTGGCTGAGGCCACTGGTGGCGCGTCCTGGTTTCCGCGGTTTCAGGGCGAATATCCCAGCATCTATCAGGCGGTCAGCGCGAACTTGCGGAATCAATACAGCATCGGCTTCATTCCGAAAGTGCGCAAGACCGACGGAAAGTTTCACAAAATACGCGTCGAAGTTCCCAATCTCGACGTGAACCACGACGGGAAGCCGGATAAGCTGAAGGTCCGTCACAAGAAGGGCTACTACGCCCCGAAAAGTTAGTGGAACCACACACAGGCAAAATGAGAAATGACAATTGAACAGTGAGCAATGAAAAATCTTTTGGCGTGGGGGGACCGGCCGGCAGTAAGAAGGCCGCGAAGCGGTGTACCACAGCAATCCGGACGGTGGGCCCGACGCTAAAGGAAATTTTCATTGTTCACTGTTCAATTGTCGTTTCTCATTTTGCTTAGACATCATGCTTCGCAAACCTGCCGTCTCAGGACGCTTCTATCCCGCGAATTCCGATAAGTTGCGGGGGACGCTGCAAGGCAGCCGCTTGACCCACGGCCCAACGCCGTTGGCGTGATTGTTCCGCACGCCGGATACATGTACTCGGGACAAGTCGCCGGCGCCGTTTACTCTCGGGTCAAGCTGCCGTTACGGAATATTATTCTGTGCCCCAATCACACGGGCCTTGGTTCGCCACTATCGATCATGAAGTGCGGAGCCTGGCAAACGCCACTCGGGGAAATGCAGATCGATGAAGATCTGTGCGCG
>QHXA01000290.1:9459-10044 GCA_003222755.1 Acidobacteriota bacterium | reverse complement strand
TCGGCACCTGAGTCAAAAATTGAAGTGCAATGAGAAATCCGCGCATTGGTTACTTCGCACCCCTTCGGGGTGCATCACTTCACCCGCACCGGAATGCCACAGACCATCAGGTACACGGTGTCGGCCACCGCGGCTACACGCTGATTCATGAATCCAGACCAGTCGCGGAACATCCGGCCGAGCGCATTGTCCGGAACGATCGACGATCCGACTTCGTTGGTGATCGCGCGAATGCGGCATGTTGCACTGCGAAAGGCCGAACACAACGTATCAATTTGCCGCTCCACTTCCGTTTCATCGCGCAACAGCCAGTTGGATAACCAAACGGTGAGACAATCCACGACCACGACACCGTGCAACTCCTTGACTAGATGTCCAACTGCAAATGGTTCTTCAATCGTGAGCCATCGGCTGCCACGTTGGTCCCGGTGACGCGCCGCCCGGTCCCGCATTTCATCGTCCAGCAGTTGCGCTGTTGCAATATAGGTGCATGAGCCGGACGCTTCCGCGCCTTCAAGCGCATAGCGCGTTTTGCCGCTCCGCGCTCCGCCTGTGATCAGCGTCGTGTGACTCTGCATTAAAATC
>QHXA01000290.1:1491-9430 GCA_003222755.1 Acidobacteriota bacterium | reverse complement strand
TGTACAACCCGCGGCCCCGGCGTCACAAAGTAATCCGCGGAAATGGGAAACACGGCATCGCGCTGCACGGCCCGGAGGAACGCGTACTTTTTCCACAACTGCTTCACAGCTTGCTTCTGGCTTTCCGTGACCATCTCATTGTGACCCATATCAATAATCACGTCGGGATTCCGCCGGATGATCTCTTCCATATTCACCTGCGGATACGGCACAGCGGCATCCGCCACAACATTCTCTGCACCAGCCAAGCTGATCAATTCGCTGAGATAACTGCCACGCCCGACCACAATCAAATCCGACACGGCCCCCGGTGTGCGACCAACCACAAACAACACTTTCGGCTTAGGGCCGCTGTTCGTTTTGGTCGAGACATCGCGGAGCTGTTTTTCGATCGACTGAATCAATGATCGCCCACGCGCCGGCACGCCGATTTTCTCAGCGATGACCTGAATGGAGTCGTATACGCCAGCGAGATTCTCCGGCTGGAGCTCGACGACCTCGATTCCGGTTTGCCGTAGTTTCTGCGCAACATCCGGACGATTCTTCATCATGATGACTTCATCCGGCCGCAGCGCGAGAATCGCCTCGAGACTGGGTGTTGTATAACCGCCGATTTTCGGCTTCGCTTTGGCAGCTTCAGGATAATTGCAGTACGTCGTCACTCCCACCACCCGATCGCCCGCGCCGAGAGCAAAGAGGATTTCCGTGATGCTCGGAGCGATTGAAACGATACGATTCGGCACGAGGGCGAGAACAAACATCAAGAAAAACATCACAGGTTCCTCAGGTGCTCGAGCAGTCGCGCGTTCTCCTCGCGTGTTTTAATTGCAAATCGAAAATACGGACCGTTGAGTCCCTCGATGTTTCTGCAATCGCGAATCACAATATTTTGCTCCATTAACCGGCCTAGTAACCGGTCCAATGCGTCTTCCTGCTCGCATCGTGCGAAAAAGAAATTAGCAGCGGTCGAAAATGCATGGATACCTGCCACGGTTTGAAGCTGTTTCCAGAGCCATATTCTTTCACGCTGGATCAGTTGCATCGTGGCTTCTTGATAATTGCGATCTTCGAGGCTGGCGATTCCCGCCAGCTCCGCGAGGGTATTGACCTGCCAGGGCTCTCGGTTTTCAAGCAGCGCCCGCACACCAGAACCGACCAGGTAACCCAACCGCAGACCGGGAAGCGCATAGAATTTTGTCATCGATCGCAAAACCCAGAGGTTTGGCAATTGCTCGAGATAGCGAACGAGTGAGGGCTGCGCAGTGAATTCAACGAAGGCCTCATCGACAAAAATGTGTGTTGATGAGTTGAACCTGTTGACCCACTCCAGCATCTCTTCCGGCGGTGCATAGGAGCCGGCGGGATTATTCGGATTCGTGACGATCACGACATCTGTGTTTCCGGTTGCGAGCGGCAATCGAAAATAGTCATCGGCCTGAAGCCGAATAGTCTGAATCTCCGCACCAACGCTTTCCAGCGCTTTTCGATACTCCGCAAACGTCGGAACGACCAGAGTGGCCGTCCGTGGCCGAATTGTTCGGACCCAGAAATACAACAATTCGGTTGCCCCATTGCCGGGCAAGATCGTATCGATCGGCACACCGATCCGATCGGACAAACAGCGGATCAGCTGCCGAGGGTTTTCGTCAGGATAGACTCGCACAAGATCGATGGCCTGCTGAATAGCCTCGAGCGCTTTTGGCGATGGGCCGAGGGGATTGATATTGGCACTGAAATCCAACACGTCGCGGTAGTCTACGTTGTGCTCGCGCGCAAACGCCAGCGCCCGCCCGCCATGAGTCACAGTAGCCATAGCGCCACCATCGCGTATGAAAGCATCGTCACCAGATATAGAAGCAAGCGAACGTCGGAAAACCTGCTCCACTGTAGATCCTCGAGCGCATCGCCGAGGAAAGGTTTTTGGGCCGGACTTCCAAAATAGTAGTTAAGGCCCCCGAGCCGGACGCCGAGAGCACCGGCTACCGCGGCTTCAGGATACCCTGCGTTCGGCGATGGCTGTAACCGCGCATCGCGCATCACCGTCTTGATCGCGCTGCGCCAACGGAGCCGCGTCACCATCGCGATCACAATGATGAGACCAGCGGTGATTCGAGCAGGAATGTAATTGGCGACATCATCGAGGCGAGCAGCTGCCCAACCCAACCGGATGTAACGCTCATTTTTGTACCCCACCATGGAATCCATAGTGTTTACGGCTTTGTACGCAACCATGCCGGGAACGCCGAATATCGCAAGAAAAAACAGAGGTGCGACAATCGCATCGCTCATGTTTTCCGCAACAGTTTCAAAAACAGCACGCGTCACTTCTTCTTGCGACAGGTCTTTCGTATCGCGGCCGACAAGATATCCAACTAAGATTCGAGCACGATTGAGATCGCCCATCCGCAAGGCTGCGATGACCTTGTGCGATTCCTGGTCAAGGCTGCGAATGGCCAGGCAAGTGAATATCCAGTATGCGGCGACAGCAAATCCACCCCAGTGCAGCGTGAGTGTGACCACTGTTAACACAATGCAGAGAACGACGACGACAAGAACGCAACCGCTCAGTTTCTGATAGGAAAACTTTCGCAGACCCCGCTCCAGGGCACTGATGAGCAGCCCCATGCCGCGAATCGGGTGCGGCAGCCATCGTGGGTCTCCGAGAAGGAGGTCTAGAACAGCTCCCAAAGCCAATACCGGTGTGGTCGCGTACATCATGTCAAACCTTCAAAAGTGCGTAAATCCGTTCCATATCCAGATGTTCGCCCATATCCAGATGTTCGCGCGCTACTGCCGCAAGGCGGTTGTATTCATCGTCTTTGGAAATGCGCAACGACCCGGGCCGCCATGCCAACCGGCGGCTCTGGGCAACCAGCGTGAGAAATTTCGAAGTGAAATCGGCGTTATCAAACAGACCGTGGAAATATGTGCCTGCAATGCGACCGTAGACTGCGCCATCTTTCTTCCCGTCTTCTTTGGTGATGAATGGATCAATGGATTCCAAGTGAGCCGTTCGACCCATATGAATTTCATATCCATTCACGATCGATCCAACAAATGAGCGGCCTTTCGATTGAACTGTAACTTTGTCGATATCCAGTTCGGTTTCCACGCGAAGGAAACCAAGGCCGGCTTGCGTGCCACCTTCCTCTGCTCCGAATGGACCCGAAATTCTACGTCCGAGCATCTGGTAGCCTCCGCAGATGCCCAAAACCCAACCGCCGCGTTCCACAGTGTCGAGGAGCAGTTTTTTGAAGCCACGGTCAATGAGCCATCGCAGATCGGCAATCGTGTTCTTGGTTCCGGGAACAATCACGAGATCCGGAGAGCTAGTCCTGTCAGGCTCACTCACATATTCAACAGTGACACCAGAGATGCATTCGAGTGGATTGAAGTCCGTGTAATTCGAAATGCGAGGCAGTCGGATGACGGCGACCCGGAACGATCCCGCTTCGCTGCGATGATCTTCCAGCGACACGCTATCTTCCTGGTCAATGCGTAGCGAATCAATATAGGGCAACACACCCAGGCAGGGCCGGCCCGTGCGTCTCTCGAGAAACTCTGGACCGCCGGCGAACAATGTCAAGTCCCCTCGGAAACGGTTAATGATGAAACCGCGGATACGGTTGCTCTCGTCATCGTCCAGAAGAGCAAATGTTCCGGCGATGGAGGCAAACACGCCTCCACGATCGATATCCGCAACGAGCAGGGCGGCTGAGCCGACGGCTTTCGCGAAGGGTAAATTCACAATATCGCGCTCTTTCAGATTGACTTCCACGGCGCTGCCCGCGCCTTCCAGAATGATCACATCAAACTTGGATGCAAGCCGGTGAAAGCTTTGGAGACACTCCTCGAAAAAGAACGGTTTCCGTTCGTAGTACTCGCTTGCCGACATGGTTCCGTGTACGCGGCCATGCAACACAACCTGCATCTGCCGATCAGTCGTGGGTTTCAGAAGAATCGGATTCATGTCCGCTTCAGGTTCGACGCCAGCGGCTTCGGCCTGGACGACTTGAGCACGGCCGATTTCGCTGCCATCCCGGCAGACGTAGGAGTTGAGCGCCATGTTCTGGGATTTGAATGGCGCGACTCGAATACCACGCTGCTTCAAAATACGGCACAGCGCCGTAGCGACAATGCTCTTTCCCACGTGCGACGCCGTCCCGACAATCATGAGGCTGCTGGTCATGTTCGTAAGTTTCGCACCGCGGAGCGGTGCTCGGAAATTAGCCAGGGGTACGCGTTTTTTGCGTACCCCTGGAAACCGTCGCTACACCGCTTTGCGGCTGCGCTCATCTGTGCCCCCACTGCACGTTCAGACCAACCATTGCGGTTCGCGGCAAGGCCGTGTAACCCAGAACCTCTTCGTACCGGCGATTGAGAAGGTTTTCAATCCGCAACACCAGATCAGCGAACGGGCGGAGCGCGTAGCTTCCGCCCAGATCGACTTTTTGGTATCGCGGATTTCGCACGATTCCAAAACCGACTCCATCGGAGTCCTGGCGCTCACCCACAAACGTCGTATTGAGATTCACGAACCCACGGCGAAATGATGCCGTGATATCCAACGAACCGGAATGCCGCGGACGTCGCGGCAATTCCTGTCCGATTCCCGTCGCCGCGTTAGCGGGAGATGCAGCCGCGGTCACGCGCGTGTCCAAGAACGTGTATTGTCCGCGGACGTCAATCCGGCGAAAGCGCAAGCGCGCATTGGATTCGACACCGCGGGCGCGACTGCTTTCGAGATTAAACCATGTGGATATCAGCGGGGGAGCGAGCGATGTGAAGACGATCAGATCGCGAAAGCGATTGTCGAATACCGTCTCATCAATGACCAGTGCCGATCCGAAAAGATGCTGTTCAATTCCGGCTTCGAAGCTCCGAGAACGTTCCGGACGAAGGTCCCGATTCCCAACGAATGTCGGGTCATGCGCGAAATTCTGCAAGAAGCTCGGCTCGGAAATTCCAGTGCCTGCGCTTGCTTTCAACCGTGTCGCCGGAGTGAGAACAAACGACGCCGCAAACCTGGGTGTGGCTTTCGTGTGGAAGACCGAATTGTCCTCTAGCCTCACACTCTCGGTCAGGAACAACCTCTCGGCAATACTGTGCTGATGGCTCGCAAAGACCCCATGATTGTTTCGCAGCGGCGGAGCGATGTCCGTAATGCCGCGCTCTTGCTCGAAGTCGTAGCCGAACGCGAGCCCATTGCGGCTCGAGTAGTTCCAGTTGCCCTGATACTCCGCAGTCCGGCGTTCCGTGATTGTTTTGGATGGTTGTGATGCGCTTAGGCGCACGCTCCGCCGAACCAGCCGGGCGCCGGAAGGAACCGTGAAGGAAGACGTAGTGAGATCGGCCGATGAGAGGAAGCGTACGAGGCGCACACCGGCAGACCCACGCGCTCCCGGTGTGCCTGTGATGATCGCGCCGATGTCGAAAGGTCCCTCCGGCAAATCGTCTTGGAAAGAATCACGAAACCGTGTAAAGCCGAGTTGGATCCGTTGGGAGAACCGATCGCCGGTTCGCTCATAACGCGCGCCGCCGATGATGTTCGCGCCTGTCCGATACGCATCGGGATCCAGCAAGCCGTATCCGACCCTATTCGGTACACCGACACGGCTGCCGATCGTGCGCAGCGTCAGTCGCACTAGCGAGTTTTCATTCAAGCGGTATCCGGCGTTCACAGACAGCGTCAGATTTCGGTATGCATCATTCGTGTACGCGCCTTCAGTCTGCAAATGCTCGGCGGCAAACGAATAGTCGAACGCTCCGGCCATGCCCGAAATCCCGGTGCGATACCGATACGTCGCGAACGTGCCGCCTTCGAACGCACCGAAGCCGCTGGCCGGCCCATCTTGCGCTGTGCCTCGATGAGTAACCACTTGAATGACGGAAGCTGCCGCATTGGAGCCGTAGCTTGCACTCTGCGGCCCACGGACAATTTCGATGCGTTCCACATTCGCAGCTGTGAGGTGTGCGAAATTGAAATCTCCTCCAGGTTCGTTCACCTGGATGCCATCGATCAGAAGCAAGTTGGCATTCTTGCCCCCGCCTCTCGTGTAAATGCTGGTGGTCCCGCCGCGGCGACTCGTATTTGCAACTGAGAGTCCGGCGACATCGCGGAGCAGCTCATAAATGGGAGCCGCCTGTTGGTGAACGATTTGTTCGTGGTCAACAACGGTGGCTGAAACGCCCAGCATACTAAGCGGCGTTTCGACTCGCGTCGTTGTGACGATGACATCTTCCGATTGCGGCGCAACGCGCAATGTAAGGTTCAAGGAGTCTGACGGAACTTGAATAGACGAGGTGTAGGGAGTAAATCCGTTGGCGATAACACGTAAGGAATACGTTCCACTCGGCGCGTCTTGAATGGAGAAGACGCCCGCATCGTCAGTGTACGTCGTGTGCGAAAACCCCGTTCCAGAGACTTCCACTCTCGCTCCGGCAACTGCAGCGCCAGTTGGGTCGAGGATGGTTCCTTTCAGGATTTCAGACGAGTAGACGAGCAGAAAAAACAGAAAGGTGAGAACAGCCATGTTACTTTCCCCTCGGAAAGAGTTCCCAATGCTGCTGAACCGGTCTCCTGACTTGCGGCTCCTACAAAGCACTTGCCTTCCCGCTCCGGCTTACTGTAGCGGCGATCTATGACCGCCTACAGGTTCCGAAGAGTGACAAATGCAAGGAACTACTGGCCGCTTACAGTTGCGGGGCAGTGACGGACTCGCACCGTCTTCCCGTGCATTCAGCGTATGTACTAAAAATCAATCCCTTTCTGGGCCGGTATGCCGCTGCGGTAAGGATGTTTGATATCCCGCATTTCGGTCACGCAATCGGCAATCGAAATGATTTCATCCGGCGCATTACGTCCTGTCAGCACCACATGCACGTGCGGCGGACGCGACTGCAGAATTCGAACCACTTCGGTAACCGGGATGTAACCGTAGCCCAGAACGTAATTAAGCTCGTCGAGAATAATCAAATCGTAAGCGCCCGACAAGATCTTTTCCGATGCGACCGTCCATGCCTGCCGCATTAGCGCTTTGTCTTCTTCGATATTCTCGCTTTCCCAAGTGAAACCTTTGCCCATCGGCATCAGTTCCAGTCCCAGCCGCTGTGCGGTTCGCAGCTCGCCGGTCTTCCATTTGCCTTTGATGAATTGAATGATAGAAACAGTCAGGCCTTGGCCAAGCGCTCGGAAAGCAACACCAAAGGCGGCGGTCGATTTGCCTTTGCCGTTTCCGGTATTGACCAACAATAGTCCGCGGGTGTCGGTCATGCGCTTGACCATTCTCCCTCCAACGCTGGTAGATGCTGGATTTTGGAGATAACTGTACCAGCTTCCATGGTTGACACAAGGTTTATGGTTCGTGCCGTAAAGCCCTGACGTAGCCTCGTAGCCAAGATGCGGAAAATCCATTTTGATAGTCCGAACGATCGGCCGCGACATACTACCGTCGGTGATCGAAGGAGCTACTCAGGGAACCTGAGGATCCGTTGCTGCGATTGCTGCAACATCAATGAGCGGGATCGCAGTCCTTAGCCGAGTGTTCATCGTTTTTATCGTTTCATTCGCAATAATCGCGTAACCGGTATTCGTCGGATGAATCGCGTCCAGCGAAAACAATCCGCCTAGGTACGCCGTAGTCAGCACCTTGCCGCCAACCGGATAGCCGTGTCTGGCAAGATTGGCCACCACCAGATGAACGTCCACCACCGCCGCGCCATAGCGGCCAGCGAGCGCGTGAATGATGTTGTTGTACGCGTGAACGGCGTCTTGTGCCCGTGCCACAAGCGCGGCAGGACGAATGGAGTAATTCGTACAGACATTAAACGTGGTCGCCGCCGGATCGGAAATATTGGGAACAATGAAATCACTCAAAGTCGCACCGGAGGGTGGTGTGGTCGTCCGGCATAACGCCATAAACGTGGGGACCGGCACGAG
>QHXA01000290.1:843-1386 GCA_003222755.1 Acidobacteriota bacterium | reverse complement strand
TATTCCAGCCGTGATAGTTTGCAGTGCGTCATTGTTGCCTAGAGAAACCAAGACGATCGTCGGGCGCAATGCAATGGCGCACGCCAGTTCGCTCACGCCAAATGCCGAGGGCTGTTCCATCGCAGGCAAGAACACGGCTGGGATCGGACCGCAACCCGGCACGACATTGCCTGGAGTTGCCAAAATGAGATCGCTCATCGCGTCAATGGGATTTGTTAAGGGTGTGCCTGGGAACGGATGGGCCAGCGCGTCGCCGATCGTGAAGCCCGGAACGGAAAGATTGTATGTCTGTTCGGCCGGATTTTCTCGTAATCCCACCGTGGTTCCACGCTGGAGAACACCGCCCGGACCCAACACCAAAGCAGGTGGAATGCCCGGCCACGTGAACAGAGGCAGTTTCAGATTAATGGCGGCCTGGTGGGCTACCAACGCTGCATAGCCGAATTTCTGCCCGCCTGGTTTGGGAAGGCCAGGAGTCGGAGGAAAGGGTATGGTGTCCGAATCGAAGAGAGAGAAATTCTGAAATCCCGCCGTGAGTGAGTC
>QHXA01000290.1:0-810 GCA_003222755.1 Acidobacteriota bacterium | reverse complement strand
GGTTTGAGCTGCGGCCGGCGCGGCTACGATGATGCAGGCAAGTGTAATCGCAATCCATTTGGACGTACTGCCAATTGCTCGATTGATAGTGAGCATGAGCGAATCCTCCTTGAGTTGATTTCGTCCAGCCTATCATGCAGCTGAATCCGGAGCCGATCACGAGCTTGAATCGCGCACAACAGCACCGGCACATCCGCTTGATGGGGGATTAGATCCCGCGCAGCAAAACGTCGATTTCATTGGGTAAGAATGATCTCCGGCTTTGCGAGCTTTAATAGCCTTAGGTAATCGTCGAGCAGGCCCCGAGCCTCACCAATTATCGGCCACGACGAGTGGAAGATCGCAACTGTAAAGATTGCGACGAGTGTTCGAGAAATTTTCATACTCTACCTCCAACAAGATTTGCTCGGCATCTGTTAGACAAATCCACCAGAGCCAAAGGCAGCCGTAGAGACGAAGCGCCGACTACTGACACGACAGTACGTACCGGATCGGAGGCGGTCAGTTCCGGTGCCGTGGTTACTCTATTCGTTGAAGCGCAGAATCCTAGTTGGAGCGCTGATTGCTAGAGCATGCGTACCTCTCCGACGACGCGGTATCTCCTCGGTACCTTTACCGCTGGTGACCCGCCGATGACCGCATGGGCCCGAGAGAGAATGAAGCTGAACAAGCCATCCTTCGGACCCAACGGCGTTGCCGATTCCAACGATCCGGTTAACCGACCACGATTGATGCAGTCGGATGTTTTCCTCCGGGAGTGCCGCGCGTGTATCTGCATCCCTTTCCAATGGAGATCGTTCAAACGCCAGG
>QHXA01000289.1:486-5361 GCA_003222755.1 Acidobacteriota bacterium | reverse complement strand
TGGGGCGAAACGGCGCCGATTTCGAAGATGGTATTGAACGTGGATTGCAGTTCATCCTCGCGCATCCCGAATTCGTGTTTCGTACCGAAAGCGCTCCGGCGAGCGTGAAACCCGGCGAAGCGTATCGCATTGCTGATCTCGAATTAGCTTCACGGTTGTCTTTTTTCCTGTGGAGCACTGGCCCGGATGACGAACTGATCAACCTGGCCGCGCAGGGAAAGCTGAAGGAAACAGACGTCCTTCAACGTGAGGTCCGGCGGATGTTGGCCGATCCACGCTCGCAAGAATTGGTGAAAAATTTTGCCGGCCAATGGCTGCAACTGCGAACCATGCAGAGTTCGACGCCTGAGGGCGTGATTTACCCGGATTTTGATGACAACCTCCGGCAGTCGATGCGCACCGAGACGGAGATGTTTTTTGACAGCATCCTTCGCGAGGACCGCAATGTGTTGGACCTGCTGACGGCGGACTACACGTTCGTCAACGAAAGACTTGCGGTGCACTACGGAATTCCGAATATCTATGGGGCGCAGTTCCGCCGCGTTACTTTGAAAGGTGATTTGGGTGTGCGCCGTGGATTACTGGGAAAAGGGGCGATCCAGTTGGTGACCTCGATCTCCGACCGGACTTCACCGGTGCAACGAGGCAAATGGGTTTTGATGAATATCCTGGGTACTGTGCCTCCGGATCCGCCGCCTAATGTTCCTGCTCTCAAGCCCACGGGAGAAAAGCTCATAGCCGAACAAACCATGCGGCAACGTATGGAGGAACACCGCGCCAATCCGGCATGTGCGAGTTGCCACAGGATGATGGACCCTATTGGCTTCGCCCTTGAAAACTTCGACGGTATTGGAAAGTGGCGAACCACCGAGGCCGCTCAGAGGCTGGATGCGTCCGGCCAACTGGTCGACGGCACCAAGATCGACGGCGTGGCGAGTCTGCGCGAGGCCTTGCTCCGCTATTCGCCGCAATTCGTCCGGACAGTCACTGAGAAGTTGCTCACGTATGCGCTTGGACGCGGCGTAGACTATGAAAACATGCCGACGGTTCGATCAATCGTGCGTGAGGCGGCGAAAAGCGATTATCGGTTCTCCGCGCTTCTATTTGAAATCGTCAAGAGCGCACCATTTCAGATGAACAGAAAGCTGTAGCGGCATCAGGAGATCACATCGATGTTTGTGACGAAGAAGCATATTCCCCGCCGCACATTCCTGCGGGGCGCAGGCGTGACGCTGGCACTGCCGTTGCTCGAGTCCATGTTTCCTGCCCTGGTTCCGTCAGCAAAAGCAGAGGCAGCAGCGAAGATCCCGCGGTTTGTCGGCATCTTCAATCCACATGGTTGGGCGCCGGAGTATTGGGCGATGAAAGAAGGTCTCCTATCCACGCTTCCGTTTGTGCTCGAACCCTTGGAGCCGTGGAAGGACTTCATCACTGTGGTCGGTGGACTGGATGCCACATCCTCGATGCCGCCTGCCGGGATGACGGGCGGCGATCACTCGCGCAGTGCGGCAACATTCAGTGGCGTTCAGCCGAAGAAAACCGTCAGCGCGGATATTTATTTGGGCACGACCATCGATCAATTCATCGCGCAAAAGCACGGACAGGAAAATGCCCTGCCGTCGATTCAGCTTGGAATTGAGGATCAGAGCTCGCTTGCGACTTGCCCCTGGGGTTACAGCTGCGCGTATGTGAATTCCGTGTCCTGGTCGGGACCCACCAAGCCGCTTCCGCATGAAGCCAACCCGCAAGTCATTTTCGAGCGCCTCTTCGGCGATGGCAGTAATTCACGCGAGCGCATGGCGCGCAAGCAGGCAAAAGGCAGTCTTCTCGATGCCGTATCGCAAGAGGTCGCACGGTTGAACAACAGGCTTCCGGGAACCGATCGTACTCGGCTGAACGAATACCTCGAAGACATTCGTGAAATCGAGCGCCGGCTCAATAACGTGCAGAAGTCTTCGGTCTCGTCTCCGGATGCGCAGGTGCCATTCGGAATACCGGAGTCATTCAGTGAACACATCGACCTCATGTGGGATATTCAGGCACTGGCCTTTCAAGCCGACATCACACGTGTATCCACAATGATGTATGCACACGACGTGAGCATGCGTAGCTATCCCGAATGCGGTGTGACGACAGCCAATCACGCCGCGTCACATCATGGGGCAGCGCCCAAGCGCGTCGAGGATTGGGCCAAAATCAATCGATACCACATTCAGTGCCTCACGCATTTTCTGGACAAGCTGAAGGCGACACGTGACCCCGAAGGCAGTCTGCTCGATAATACGTTGATCTTCTGGGCGAGCAACATGGGAGACAGCAATCTGCACAGCCACAAGGAGGTTCCGAACATGCTCATCGGCGGTGCAATGGGACGCCATCACGGCGGCCGTCATGTTAAAGCTACAGGGACGACCGCGAATCTCCTGCTGTCCGTATTGCACATGTTCGGAATCGAAAAGGAACGCATTGGCGACAGCACAGAACGGCTGCCGCTGAGTTGATCGGCAAAGATGAAACCCGCAATTGCGCTCTGGCTTCTCATTGCTCTGTGCTCGATCCCCGGTTTCGCAGCTGCAAATAGCCCTCTGGCGGACGCTGTGATGAAACGCGATACCGAGACGCTTCGATCTCTCCTGCAGGTGAAGGCAGACGTCAATATCGCTCAGGCGGATGGCACAACGGCGTTACACTGGGCTGCACAATGGGATGATGCAGAAACGGCCCGCGCACTCATTCGCGCCGGCGCAAATCCCCGCGCGGCGAACCGGGCCGGCGCGACGCCGCTGTTTCTAGCGACCGTGAACGGAAGCGCCGCCTTGATCGAGATCCTGCTCAATGCCGGTGCGGATCCCAACGAGCCTGTTTTATCTCATGGTGAGATGCCGCTGATGATGGCGGCTCGTACGGGAAAGCCGGATGCAGTCAAGGTGCTCCTGGATCACGGTGCGCTGGTGAATGCAGCTGAAAATCTCCGAGGTACCACAGCTCTGATGTGGGCCGCCGAACAAAACCACGCCGACGTGGTTCAACTGCTCGCCGATCGTGGTGCAGACATGAGCGCCCGTTCCACGCCTCTGAGATTGATCAAGCGCGGCGGCCTCGGTTTTGCAAGGCTTGGCCGCGACGGAAAGATTCCCCTCGACGACCCGATTGGCGGCCTCACCGCATTGCTATTCGCTGCACGCGAAGGCGCTCTGGAATCTGCGCGCGTGCTGCTTGCGAAGGGGGCCGACGTCAACCATGCATCCGTTGATGGCAGTACGCCGCTGCTTGTCGCAGTTCAAAATGGACATTACGAGGCCGCGCAGTTGCTTCTGGACCACGGCGCGAATCCGAACCTCGCGAACGGCAAAGGCTGGACACCTCTTTATCTTGCAGTCAAGAATCGTAATCAGGAGACGACTGCAATACCCGGCCCAAGAACCGATGGCGTTCTCGATTTCATCAAAGTACTTCTTGATCGTGGCGCCAATCCAAACCTCAGGATCAAGGAAGAAACCGAGGTGCATCAGGGAATGACCGCGCTCTGGTTGAAAGAACAGGGAGCAACGCCTTTGTTGCGCGCGGCGCTGTGCGGTGATCTTATCGTCGTACGGCTACTGATGGGTCACGGCGCCGACCCATTGATTTCAACGTTCGATCACACGTCGCCGTTGATGGTAGCGGCGGGCGTGGGTTGGGCCGATGGCATGACGCACGAAAATTCCGAGGGCGAGACGCTGGAACTGGTAAAGCTGCTTGTGGACGCGGGCGGCAAGATCAATGAGGCGAATGACCACGGAATTACGGCTCTACACGGCGCCGCATACAAAGGAGCCAACAAAGTCGTGCAATTCCTCGCCGATCGTGGCGCGGACCTCGCTGCAAAAGATAAAGGCGAAGACTTCGGCTTCGGCGCAAGCTCCGTTCCATTGACGCCGCTCAATTGGGCCGAAGGAGTGCCGATTGGAATGTCATCGGCAATTTATCATCCGACCACAGTGGCTTTACTCGAGCGACTGATGCAGGAACGAGGAATCCCCGTTATCCACAACACATTTCATGGGCAAAAGTCCGACGACGGGCGGTGAAGGCTGCAAGTTGGCTGCCGCCTTCTGTAGGGGCGGTCCGCGAAGCGCCCCTACAGTTTCTTTTTCACATGGCGCAACACGTCACTCAGCCTTGCAATTTCCATTTCCACCACACGCCACCCCGCTGGCGCGTCGGTCAGATTGTTTTCGCGGCCTAAAGTCTCAAGCCGGCGGACGGCCTCAAATGCGTGCGTCGGATCGAAATTGCCGACGGAGCCTTTCAGGGCGTGAGCGGCTTCCTTCAGGCCTGTCGCATCGCCGCGCGCAAGGGCTCGTTTGATGCGGGCGAGCTGTTTTGGCGTGTCGACAAGAAACACATCAATGAGTTCACACAGCAATTTTCGATCACCATCGACG
Source organism: Acidobacteriota bacterium (assembly GCA_003222755.1). Classification (GTDB taxonomy): domain Bacteria; phylum Acidobacteriota; class Terriglobia; order 20CM-2-55-15; family 20CM-2-55-15; genus 20CM-2-55-15. The sequence goes on along the minus strand of QHXA01000289.1, from coordinate 934 downwards.
CCGTTCAGGAGTGCGGTCATGTCCAGACCGGGTGGTGCGTGGCGTTGGATCGCGCGGCGGAGGTCTTCAAAGCGAATGGGCTTTGAGACATAGTCATCCATGCCTGCCTGAAGCGCGCGTTCACGATCACCGGCCATGGCATGCGCGGTCATTGCGATGATCGGAATATGGCGGCCGGTGCGCGTTTCCGCTTCACGTATCACTGCAGTGGCCTCGATGCCTCCCATGACGGGCATCTGAAAATCCATAAGAACCAGGTCAAAAGCCCGCTGCTTGAGTGCGCGCACGGCGGCGTCGCCATTGGCGGCAATGGTCGCTCGATGCCCGAGCTTCTTCAGCAGGATTCGCGCGAGCTTTTGGTTTACGGCGTTGTCTTCGACCACCAGAATGTCGAACGAAGACGGCTCTGCCGGAACCGATGATTTCTCTGGTGAGTCATCAGGCGACG
>QHXA01000289.1:0-449 GCA_003222755.1 Acidobacteriota bacterium | reverse complement strand
TGCCGACGTCCGGCTTGCTTTCGACCGAAATGCGGCCGCCCATAAGTCCCACGAGCTGATTGGAGATGGTAAGGCCGAGGCCGGATCCCCCATATCGCCGCGTGGTTGACGCGTCGGCCTGCGCGAATGCGTCGAAAATGACTTTCTGGTTGTCCTCGGATATGCCGATGCCTGTGTCGCTGACTGAGAACAGAAGAACCGCTTCATCCTCGGTTATGGATTCCGGCCGGACTCGAACGATGACTTCTCCCTTGCTCGTGAATTTAATCGCGTTGCCGACCAGATTGATCAGCACCTGCCGCAGCCGGGTCGGATCGCCGATCAGAACATTGGGTGTGTCGGGCCGAACATCACAAGAAAGCTGCAGGACGGATGGACTGCATCGGAACCGCAAAATCTTCAAGACATCTTCAAGCAGGGCCCGCAGCTGAAATTGAACACGTTCGGTA
>QHXA01000288.1 GCA_003222755.1 Acidobacteriota bacterium | reverse complement strand
ACCGGGAGCAGCCATAACGTCGCCGCGATCGCGATTCTCTGCATGAGGGCTTTCCTCCTGACTCTAAGCAGAAGCAGGCCGATGCGCCCGAAGGAAGGAATGTATCTGGCGCACCGCTAAGGGAATCCGCTCCTTGGGCTCCTTCCACGGGAACATGCTCACTTCGGCCTTCGGCGCGAGCATCGCGGCTTCCATGGCGACGGCGTACGGATGCGCCGGGATATCGTCCGGCAGGATCAGGACGGGCGTCTGACAATTGCGCACGAAATCGCGTGTCACAGTGAAGACGAAGTCGGGGTTGGTGCGGTACATCTTCGTCAGAAATTTATCGACCATCTCCATTGTGATGTCAGGCCTGCGCTTGACCAATTCCGGACCCCAGCCGGTCACATTGTTCTGATAGAAGAGGTCGGGCATCTCGGGACGAAACCCGCTCGGCTGCGCCAGCACGGCCGCGACAATACGATCAGGTGCGCGCTTCAAGAGGTTCCAGACGAAGGGACCGCCGATGCAGAAGCCCATCACCATGAACTTATTGATGCCCAGGTGATCCATCAGGCCGAGGTGGTCATCGGTGTATGAATCCCATGGCCGGTCGATCTCAAGCGGACCGGAGGACTGGCCGCCATTGGCGTTGCGCAAGTCCGACGCGACGCAACGGTATTCTCCCTTGAACTCGTCGATCGGGTTAAAGGGGTTGGCTAAGGCGGATATCGTCGAGTTTAATCCCCCGCCGGGAATGAGAAATAAGGGGAAGCCGGAACCGGCCTCCTCATAATGGATGCGAACGCGACCTTTTTCGTAGAAGGACATGGCAGCTCCTCCTTTTCCAGTCTGCTCACCAAATACGCTTGGCGCTGCGGCCATTGCGGTCACCGCGGCACCCGTTTTTAGTATTTTGCGTCTGATCGGATCCATAGTCGGCGTCCTCCCTGCTGTTCGAACGAATTTACTTCAACTGATCTTGCACCTTGGCGATGCCCGACTTGGCGCAGGCTTCCTCCTGGGGCTGGCCACCAGGCGCCCCGCTCAAACCGACGGAGCCGATTGCCTCATCACCGATCATGATCGGAACTCCGCCACCGAGCGGAATGACATCCGCAAGACTGCGTTGACCGGTTAGATCGCCTTCGGCGGTCCGTTTCGCCCAGTCGGCAGAGGTCCTCCGGAACGTCAGGGCGGTATAAGCCTTGCGGCGGGCGAGTTCGAGATTGTGGGGAGACGCTCCATCGCCCTGCAGAAATACGCGCAGCCGGCCTGCGCGATCCAGAACCGCAACCGATACGCGCGACGTGCATTCAGTCAGCGCCGTTTCCGCAATCACCAAGGCCATCTTGATCGAAATGTTTTTCTCGGAGAGCACCTGTGCTCCTGCTGACGAGGATGCTGCAACGAGTGCCGCCAAAGCAGTCGCGAGGCTCAATCGAACCGGCATAGAATCCTCCCTTCTCGCTACCCATCGCCGTCCAGGCCAGTCGGGGCCGCGGCCGATGCGGGATTATGTCACGTTCGTTTGTGCAATGATAGCTGTGGACCAAACGTCCAAACGTCGAAGCCGGCGCTCAATGCCTACGCCCATCGATGCTGAACGCGTAGAGCCGGTTATTCCCGCTGCCTTCCACACCGGACCTGGAGTAACCCGAGCCCCAGTAGACACTGCCGTCTACGACGGCCGGGCCAGAGTTGACCGAACTGCCAGCGCCGAACTGCCAGAGAATCGCGCCAGTCGCCGCGTCTAGCGCGAACATCTGGTTCTGGCTCGGAAGTTTGGCCATCGACGAGGCGTACACGACGCCGTTCGCTACGGTCACGGGGGCCAGATCCCACACACCGACAACGCCCAGACCAGGCAAGGTCTCGACCTGCGGATCGGCGGTCTGCCAGAGGATCCTTCCGGTTATCGGATCGAGCGCCGCCCATGAGCCACCGGTGACGGTCGTGTTCGAGAGCACGCCGTTCTGCGTCAGCTTGTAAGGGATGTGGTGATGGTTCGTGATCGAGGCGTAGATGCGGGTACCGTCGAAAGCCGTGCCCCATTCCATGCCGCCCTGGTCGCCGCCGGGACCGAGGAGACTGTCCCAGATGAACTCTCCGGTCTTCGCATCGAGGAGAGTGTAGACGCCGCTCTTCTCCCCCGCCCCGACGACGTCGCGCCAGTGTCCGTTGATCCACAGCCGCATGACGTTGACTCCTGAGCCGCCAATGTCCCATTTTTCGCCATCGAACTCGGGTGCGCACCACGTCACCGTGGGCGGCTGACTGCCGCACGCCTGGAGCCACGGACCATGGCCCTGAACGCGGTACGACCACCGCGGCGCGCCCGTCTTCAGGTCGAACGCAACGATGGATTTCAAGTAGGAGCCAGGCTGCTCGCAGGATTCAGTGAAGCCGCCGTGAGCCGCATGGCACGCGGTGACGCTCGCGGGTTCCGTGTAGGGCTGCCCGAACCCGCCGTAGACGAGCCCTGCCGGAAGGTCGACCGCGGGCGGCGAGAACATCGTGGCGCCGGCGTAACCTCCGGGGAGGCCGCCGTTGTCCGGAAGTGAGTAGCTCCGCCAGAGAAGGCGCCCTGTCTGCGCGTTGAGAGCAACGATCGCGCCGCGGAAGGTGGCACCGGGGCCCGCCGCTCCGGAAGCCGACACGCCGGTGTAGATGGTGTCACCCGCGAGGACGGGCGAGCCGGTCATGATCCCCTTCGGGTCCGGATGCACCTGCGTAATCCAGCGGAGCTCTCCGGTTTTCGCATCAATTCCCAGCATGTCTGGGTGCCTGAGGTCGCCGACGACGAGCGTGTTGCCCGCGACCGATGGACTCGTCCGCGCGATGTCCCCCGCAATCCCAGTGTAGTCCGACACCAAGTGCGACCAGATCACCTGGCCTGTCTCGGCATCGAGCTTCCAGAGCATGCCGCCAAAATCCCCGAAGTACACCGCTCCGTCGACGACCGCCGGCGTCGCGGAGACGTCGCCCGCAGTTGGCGCCACCCATTTCACTGCCAGGTGACCCACGTTTGCTGGCCCGATCGAGTGCTCGAACGGCTGATTGCGGGTGTTCGTCGAATCGTTACCGATCATCCCCCAATTCGGCCCACCGCCAACGGTCGCAAGCGTCCGCGCGCCGCCCGCGAACGCCGCGAGCAGAGCCACGTTGGCCGCGACCCACAAGAGGCGCGGCCGAGACCGAATCTCTTGAAGCTTTCCAATCTCCATGATTTCTCCTTCAAATTTTGACTCGAGCCGCAAGCCCGGTCCCAGATTGAGGTGCTAATTCGTAAACGGTTCAATGCGGATTAGCGCCCCCTGATTTTCCGCCGTCAGGGCATACAGGTAACCATCGGGGCTTTCGCGCACATCACGAATCCGCTGCTGCAGATCGCGAAGGACGGACTCGCGGTGAAGTTCCTCCCACTTCTCGTTGAAGTCGATCCGGTCGATGTGACCACTGCGCGGAACCTCACCCTGCCGGAGGCCGCCTACGAAAACATTGTTCTTCCAGTTCGGGAATTTGTTACCAGTGTAGAACGTCAAGCCGGAGGGAGTAATTGCGGGAACCCAGAACACGAGCGGCGGTTCCATATCTTCCTGCCACGGCTTCTCTGTTACACGTGGACCGAGATAGAACCGGCCGAAGCTGACGACCGGCCATCCGTAATTCTTGCCCGGCCGCAAGATGTTAATTTCGTCTCCTCCGTTCGGCCCCGCCTCACACTCCCAAATCGCGCCGGTATCGGGCTGAACTGCGAGTCCCAGTATGTTCCGATGACCCAGCGTGTAAATCTCCGGCCGGTAGCCCGCCCGTCCCACGAACGGGTTATCCGGTGGAACAGTCCCGTCGTCGCGCAACCGCAGCACCTTGCCGGCGAGGTCGCTCGGATCTTGTGCGCGCGCGGCGCCGGGTGGGTCTCCAGTGCCGACGGTCATGTAGATCATGCCGTCTTTGCCGAAGACGATCCGTGACGCGTTCCCGCTCGGAATCGCGGAGAAGATATCGCGCACATCGGTGAGCGCGTGTCCATCCCACCGGCCTCGAGCGAGCGTAATGATTCCTGCATTATTTCCAGCAGCCGCGTTGGCGCCCGCTGGTTTGTGGTATGTAAAGTAGATCAGCTTGTTCTCACTGAACCGTGGATGCAGTGCGAGGTCCATCAAACCTGCGAGGCCTTGCGCCTGCACCTGCGGCACGCCGGCCACGGGATTTGGATCGAGCACGCCGTCGCGCACAATGCGCAGGCGTCCGGGCCGCTCGGTCACAAGAATGCCGCCGTCCGGAAGAAACGCCATACTCCAGGGTTGGTTGAATCCCTTCGTGACGACCAACCGGATGTGATGCTGAATGGCCGTATCGAGAACGATCGGCCCGTCTGCAAGCGGCGGCGCAGGCCAGTTAATCGGCGGCGGCGCGGTTGCCGCTCGCTGCTGCGCTCTGGCGGTGACACCGGCGAAAACAAGCATGAGCAACGCTATCGAATAACGGACTTTCATCAAACGCTCCTTGGGGGCGAGGGGGCGGCCCCCTCGTCCCCGTCTACAAAATTCTCGTTAGCATGCGGATTATCAGACTGCTGTCTCAAGGCGTCAAGCGTTAGAGGCGTCTTCCCGAAGTTTGGTGTCCAGGATCTCGGGCGAAATCTGACATCCTGGACACACCAAACTTCGGGGCGTCTTCGGCTCAAGATTCAGACATCCTGACCTGGCCCTGATAATTTGCACTAAACGAGGAAAACAGAATGAGCCCGCCGCAGGCCGGAGGCGTGCAGGTAAATTAGCAAACTCCAGCGGGCGGTCATAGACCGCCCCTACAGTTGGATCGCCCTGAATTCTCGCTCGCCGTGGCGAAGAGCCGTCATGAGAAAAGGGATCAGGCCTTCACGCGATCTCCGATTGGGATGGGAAATGAGGCATATTTACTTGCGACTCTTTTCTGCCTCGCGTCCGGCGGCTTTATTCTCGGCGCCGCGTGCACCGGCGAGGATGTTCGTCATCGAGTAGTTACCCTCGTGGCATGCGTATTCGAAGACAGCTTCCGGAGTCTTTTTGATGGAAAGCTCGCCACTCCAAGGCTTCGTGAAGGCGGTGGGATCGTCGACTGTGAACTGATATAGGATTGTGTCGGGGTCTGTCCGAGTCAGGCGTTCCGTCAAATGCATGTTTTCATCGGCCCCATAGAAGTTGCCCTTTCCCATGAAAT